>CAXFJI010000158.1:0-6551 GCA_964003275.1 uncultured Planctomycetaceae bacterium | reverse complement strand
GTTCCAGCGTCTCGTTGGATAAAGAGCATCTTGGTCACATCGCCAAAAAGATTCGAGTAGGTTTCCTCAAACGCCAGCCCACTGGTCATGTGAAGCAGATGATTGATCGTCAGGTTGAATCGAGGATCATCCGGACTGGACCACGCTGGCACATCCGCCCGATCATCGACGTGCAGTTTCCCTTGATGAACCAGAATCCCGAGCAACGCATTGGTGATACTCTTGGTCATCGACCATCCCATCATTCGCGTCTCTGCATCAAATCCCTTTCCGTACCGCTCTGCAACGAGTGTGCCTCCATGGACAACGACAATACCTCGTGTCATGACAGGGTTCTGTGGATCATGCTCTTCAAACGCTTTTTCAATAACGTTGGAAAGTGTTTTGGCATCCTCATCAGATGATACGGCCACGCTGCTACCAAACGGCCATTGCTTCTCACTCCAATCCGATGGCGTGGACATATCTGGCTTCTGTCCCAATTCCGACAACGGTTGACCATGATCCAGACGCACCCCTAATCCAGGCTGATACCGTGCTGTCTGGCTGGCCAGGCCATACACGCTCGCTGTGACAGACTGCGTGTCTCGATCAACATCAATGTTAAAAAAACGAAGCGGTGCAACATCTTCCGTGATGGCAGAATCAAGCGGTCTGCCTACCGTAAAGACCACACTCCCGACCACTTTTGCTACGTAGCCTGAACCGATGTGAAAAGCAGGCAAGACCCAACCAAACACACCAAGCGTTGCGGCAACTCCAAGCACGACCAGACCGCCGAGAACACACCTGAATAAAACTCTTTTTTTTGTCATCCCTTCTTCTCTATCCACCATTCGAGAGTGCCATCAGGCGATAGCATGCAACCATCAGAAAACATCATGGTATCCCTTGTAATCAGGGCACAAATGACGTGCGTATGACACACTTCACGTTTTATAGCATGCTATCTTTCCTGTGATAAGCAGCCCATCACCTCAGTGACACCTTATTCCTGACAACCGCCTCCATTATCAACGATGAGGCACCAAACGCACACACGCCTTCAAGCCCCCTGCCCTCTCACACGATTGGAGTTGGAATGGTTCCAGCATGCCATACATCAATCAAAACTGGTTTTCTTCTGACTGCTGTTTTGCTTTTCAATACCACTTCGGTCTTTCCACACGACGGCCCGGACCCATTGGGACATTGGGTGTTTGATTCCAAATACGTTTTGAACCAGTCACTCCAGGCTCGCCTCGGGCCTGATGCCAAACTGCAGATGCCAGCCCGGTTTCTCAAGGATGACGCAGGACAATCATTGATGTTTCTCGGACAGGACGAGCACTGCATTCTGGCCAAGAATATTACTGATGTGCTCACGGCGTTACCTTCAGAGGCACTCACCGTCTCAACGGTGTGCAGTGTCGATGTCCCTCAACAATGGGGTGGCATCATCGGAGCCATTCAAGATAACGGAGATAATGAAAAAGGATGGGTACTTGGATACGATGACACCCATTTCTATTTTGCTCTGGCAACATCAGGAGCGGACGACGGCAACGGGAGAATGACATACTTCAAGTCCCGTTCTGAACACGTCCCCGGAAAACTCTATCATGTGGCTGCAGTCTTTGACGGCACCACAACAGATCTCTATGTCAACGGCGAGAAGGAACTCTCAAGCAACGAGCAGCACGGAACAATCCTCTACCCTGACAATGCTTCATATTGTATTGGAGCCTACGTCGACTCCAATGAATTCCACGCACATGCTGGCCGAATCAAAGAGGTCTCTGTCTACGGTGAGGCCGCAACATCCGAGTGGGTGGCTCAGGAGTTTGCCCATCACAAACAGGCGGTGCAGGCAGACCCTCAACCTCAGCAACGCCCCTTTGAGTTGCTTGTAGAACCTTATCTGCAATTTGGAACCAAAACATCCATGACGGTTATGTGGCATACCACGCAAAAGGCCACGTCAGTTGTCCACTACGGTGAAACGTCTGCCGTGAAGCGACAGGAAGTGGCCGATGCACAAATGATTCATGAAGTCACCCTTACGCAACTCAAGCCAGACACGCAGTACTTTTATAAGGTTGTATCAACGACCCAAGATGGGGATGCATATGAAAGCTCCGTAGCAACATTTCGAACCGCCGTTGAGAGAGAAACGCCGTTTGCCTTTGCTGTCATGTCAGATACTCAGGGGAATCCTGAGGTTTCACGACAACTGGCAACCCTCGCGTGGGGCCAACGCCCAAGTTTCGCACTCCACATTGGGGATCTCGTCTCAACAGGCCGAAATCACGACCATTGGTTGAAACATTTTTTCCCAGGCATGCGACCTCTCATTAATTATGTGCCCTTTTTTCCAGTGCTTGGAAATCATGAACAGAACGCCAGGCATTACTACAACTATGTGTCGTTACCGGCGCCGGAATACTACTACACGTTTTCCTATGGAAATACACAGTTTTTCATGATCGATACGAACCAGAATGTTGATCCAGCATCGGTTCAGTACACATGGCTCAAGGAGCAACTCTCTTCATCGACTGCCACGTGGAAGATTGTCTGCCATCACCATCCACCTTTCTCGAGTGATGAAAACGATTATGGAAATTTATGGAAAACCAATAAAGGGACCCTCGGCGATCTTCGCGTTCGCCAATTGGTTCCACTGTATGAGGAACATCATGTTGACATTGTCTGGAATGGCCATATCCACTCGTATGAACGAACATGGCCAATCCAAGCAGAAAAAGCCGTCGAAGAAAAGGCACCCTTCTACATGATTACTGGTGGCGGTGGTGGTGGCCTTGAAAACCCTGCTCCGACGCGACCCTATTTTCAGAATAACGTCCGGTATGGCCACCACTATGTCATGGTCTACATCAATGGAGGGACGCTCGAACTAAAGGCGTTTTCACTTGATGATCGTTTATTTGATTACGTCCGGCTGCGAAAAGAATGAAACTGATCATTGACGCTGGAAGTCTGCTGTGCGGCTGCCGTGCCACGGGTTCCAGACACACCAGCGAGCAGGCACGCCAGCGTTATGTCTTCATATAGGACGGTATGTCTTCATATAGCTAGGCCCTGTGTATTCTGCATGCCTCTTATATCCTTTTCTTCTTCTTCTGCTTTGACGCTCTGGCCTTTTCTTTTTGAATACGATCTGTTGCCTCATCATATCCAGCAGGAAATTCAGCGTTGACACGTTTCAAGTAACTCATCATCTCCTGATGCAGTTCATCCGTTTTCTCTGGCATCTGCCTGCTGATATCATGTTGCTCACTCAGGTCATCGTCGAGCCTGAAGAGTTCCACATCACCAGACGCCCAGGTCTTAACGATCTTGAAGGGACCTTGTAGCAGAGATGTCTGCGCCGGCCATCTGCCGGCCGGATAGTGGAACACAAAGAAATCATGAGGACGTGCAAGTGTGCTGACGTCACTATTGTTCAGGAGGGGCAGAAAACTCCCCCCCTCCATGCACTCCGGCAGTGAGAAGTCAGGATCGATCAGTTCCAGAAATGTCGGGATGAGATCGTATCCAATGACAGGAACATCAGAGAATGATCCTGCCTTGATCCCTGGTCCACACACAATAAAAGGGACACGAATGCCTCCTTCAAAAACAAATCCTTTGCTGTAGCTCAGTGGCCAGGCCTTGCGCTTGGCCAGAGACCCGTGGCCTTCGTCAAAGCCATTGTCAGCGAGATAGACAATAAAAGTGTTGTTCTTAATGCCAAGACGATCGACCGCGTCAAGGATACCTCCGACGCCTCGATCAAGATCCTCATTCATCCCGGCAAACACAGGGCTGGAATGGAGTGTGCCCGGAGGTAGAGCCTGATACTTCTCCAGCATCTTAGGACTGGATCTGAACGTGAGATGATCCGCATAGTGAGACACCTGGAGAAAGAATGGTGTTGCAGCCTCAACCTGCTTCTCCATGAATGCAATGGAGCGAGCGGTCACCTCGTACACCCGCTTGGGGTCATTCGGTTGATTGTTTGGGTTGCCGGTCTGATTGCTCGTATCACCATCCGACACATCATAGCCGCAGGCATGCGGTTTGAAGGACACGTGCCATTTGCCAAAGTGAGCGGTTGCATAGCGGGAATCTGCCTTCTTGATGAGATTCGGTAAGGCCAGTGTCGGGTCACACAGTTGCCGATTTTTTGCATTGTTATAGGTCACCCGAATTTTGGCCGGTGACATTCCGAACTGAATGCTGTGGCGAGTCGGCGAGCAGACCGTTGCCGATGCATAACCTTGAGAAAATCGCATACCTTCTTCACACAAGCGATCAAGATTGGGCGTTTGGTAATAATCGCTCTTGGACCCAGGCACACGCTTGCTCATGGATGAAGACAGGCTATTCCAGCCCTGATCATCTGCCAGGATCAGAATGATATTCGGAGGTGCATCATCTTCTACTGCATCTGCACACACCGCTATTGTCCAAACCGAGCACATGGCCGCGACGGCAACTCTCATGAAGGTTCGTCTGCTCATCATGTCCGTTATGCTTCGCGTGCAAAAAAGAAATACCTCACTCCATGTGAGGCACTGGGACTCATCCAACGCGTCTAGCATAGAGACTCCTTCATTGATCTGCGAACAAGATGGTTTTTTCTTCGCAAAGAACACGCTGAACCTATCACTCAATCCACTCAACAGATCCAAGACAGCCTTCGTGCCAGCTTCAGCGTTTGTATTCAAACACGTCCAGCCAACGAGGGAAGAACCTTGGCGATGCACAGCAGGAAGCCTGCAACCAAAGGCATCACAACAACGACAGCCGACAGAAGTGAGGATCGACCCCAAGAGCCACGCGGATGTGGATCTTGGAAATACTTTTCTGCGCATTCTGGCTAATCACGCAGCCAAACCGTATGCGTCCTTCCCAAGACGGCGCTGCGCCTTTTGGATAGGAGTGAGAAGCACCAAACAACATCTGTCATCGCACGTATCACCGGTATCATTTGTGGTGAAGGCCCGCCGCAGTCAATCATGGTTTTTCTTCTGCGGCGGGCCGCTTCACACAGAGAACTGCTCGGGCAAGACACCGCACGCTCTGTTTTCCTTGAGCGTTTCATGAGCTGGATTGATCAGACGGCCACACGCTCATCTCTCAGGATCTGCCAAAAGTTGGTACAGTGACGCCATCACATCACAGACAACTTCGCCCTGAAAGAAGACAGACTTTCTTAACAACCAGTTCACATGAGTACTGACGGCACTCCAAATTACAGTTTCTGTAAAGGCTCTCCCGCATTTGAAGGGCTCTCTGATACTGACATCGGATCGATTCTCTCAGCGGCACAGCCCGTAGAAGTTGCTGGCGGTCAGGTGCTGTTTCAGCAGGGTGACGACGGGGGCACCATGTATGTCATCACCCGTGGTCGTGTACGAGTCTTGCTGGAAGAAGACAATGGAGAGCAGACCCTGCTCAATGTGCTTGACCGAGGTGCGCATTTTGGTGAGCTCTCGATGCTCATTCGTTCACCGCGGAATGCTACAGTCGTGGCCGTCGTTGACACAGAACTGCTCGCACTGAGTTCTGAGCAGTTTGCTGATGCCGTTGAATCGGTGCCACAGTTTGCCATTAATCTCAGTCGATCACTTGGACGATGGCTACGGGGTGAGCTTCTCGGACAACGACAGCAGGTCATTCGCTCTGTCTTTGCAGTGGTTCAGTCACGAGATGAACATGCACAACTTGCTCCGCAGATGAACCGCCTCTTCACAGAACGCGGTGCCTCAATCAAGGTTGTCACCCATCGGCCACAGGCATGGCCAGATCACCAGGTACTTGGAACGCTGATACCTGGTGGGTCTTCAGAGAACCTTCGGGATAAAATCACTGATGCGGTCACACAAGGGAGCCGCGTCATGATTGACTGTGATCAATCAACTGCCGACTTAGATCTTTTGAGCCAATGCGAACATCTTCTGTGGCTCTTTGATAATAATGATACGTCCGTTGAAGACAGTACGTTGGGTGCATTGATTCGTAATACCCCAAACGCGCCCATGATACGTCACTCACACGTGGTTTGGACCCATGAACAAGAGAATCGGCTACCGCAGCGACAAACCCATCGCATGGCATTACAAACGACTGACATGCGAGTGCGGTGGAGTCGAAGAGGCCTTGAGCCAGAGTTTCGTAGCCACGATGTCGCCCGCTGCGTCCATTGTGTCGACGGCCTGGTATTCGGTCTTGTGCTCGGCGGCGGTGGTGCCAAAGGCATGGCGCATCTCGGAGTGATTGAGGTTCTCAATCGCGAAGGAATCTATTTTGATAGTGTTGCGGGCACCAGCGCAGGCTCCATCATGGCCGCGGGCTATGCCATGGGAAAGAACCCGGACGAGCTCCTTGATCTGATGCTCAAGGAGATGACGCCACCTCAGTGGCTGCGATTACTTCCCAAAAGCCGGGAACTTTTTCTGTTGTCTCAGTTTCGTATGGGCTGGATCGAACCAAAGTTTCGCAAGCACCTGCAGAACGTGCAATTCGAGGAACTCTTTCTCCCAACCTCACTGGTCACCGTTGAT
>CAXFJI010000157.1:0-6552 GCA_964003275.1 uncultured Planctomycetaceae bacterium | reverse complement strand
CTCAAACACCCCGAAGGTTCTATAGAGCGTTATAGGATCGTTGGGGTCGGGAGCAAGGAAATAAACAGAATGAGGAGTACGGGCCCGCTGAAGGCGATGGTTTTAGTTACCAGAACAGGCCTACTGAATTCCCGCTGGCGAGATAGGAATTTGGATTTCTGAATACTTCAGAAAACTGGGTACAAATGGGCTGTTGTAACCGAGCGTGCGAGGTAAACCAGATTCTTTCCATTCAGGATGACTGGAGAGCCAATCACGAAGGAGTGCGACCCCTTTTTCTGTAGTTGACTTTGAATAGCTTCCTCGGAGGCCAACAGATAACACCTGAATTTCTGGAATGTCTTCTACAACGACTGTTGGGTCTTTGGGGTCCGGGCCGGGTGATCCAAGTTCGGAAGAGCCATACAGAAACGCCATTGACTTTCGCTTTTCATCCATCTGGACCGGAGAAGTCATCGCGATGTCATTCCGCTTAATATGATTGAACAACTTCATAAACATCGAATTGTCTGATCCAGCGCTGTCTTGTGCACGAGCCAATCTATGAGCAGGGTACGTTTTGATGATCACTTTCCCAACAGCGCCTGGTGAGGGAAATCCTTTTGGTTGACTGGCTTCGGATACAAGCATAGGGGGAGACTCTTTTTTTTCTTCCTCAGATCCTCGAGCCATCATAGACAGGGACAGGGCAGCAACGACAAACGTCATAAACGATACGTTCTCAATGTGTCGTGTTTTCATAGTTTTTCCTTTGTTGAAGAAACTTCTCACTCACGGTTTTGCTGCGAAAAACACCAAATCGTTCCATCGCCATTGGCGAACACAATCCGTCCATTTGCGACCGCAGCACCTCCCACGAAGTCACCGCCGGCATCGAATTCCCATAACAGGTCTCCAGATGTCGCATGCAATGCAACGATGCGACCAGCTGAATCACCTACAACAATTGCTTCTGCATCGTCTCCGTCTATGTGTATCACAACCGGTGAGGCATCAACACGACCCCGCATAGGCTGTCGCCATTGCTCAGCCCCGTTTTTGATAGCAAACGCCTCAATGCATCTGCCACGTGATCCTACGATTGCAAGTCCACTCGAAATTGAAGCGCTTGATCGATATGAACGACCATTCGTCTCACTTTCTGTTTTCCAAATTTCTTTTGGCGGTTCTACATTAATGGCATAAAACACGCCACCTTCTGTGCCGAAAAAAACCTGTCCGTTGTGTGCGGCTGGAGTCGTTCCCGACGGCCCATCGATTGGAAACATGTGTGTTTCGTTCCCAGTTGCTGCATCGATTACATGAAGATTTCCATCGCAGCCTGCAACGAATACCGAGCCCACAGCAACCGTTGGTGAACAACGAATTTGATCGTCCAGTTCATGCTTCCAAATAAGTCCACCATCTGACAGCCTGAGGCAAGAAAGAGTGGCATCTTGTGAACCGATAAGAACGTGATGACCCGCGCCGGCATTCACAATTGTTGGGCCTCCTGAGATTTCTCCCTCAGTGACATACTTCCATTTCATAGCACCAGTGTTAATGTCAAAAGCACGGACAATACCTTCCGCGTCACCTACGACAACCAAAGGAAAATGTGGGTCGAGTGAGACAGCGGCGGCTGACGGGAATCCAAGCTCAGAATCAAAAGACCAAAGAACCTCACCTGTGTGTAGTGAAAGAGCATAGAAAGTAGAATTAAGATCTCCAATGAAAATTTTACCGTCAGCGATTACTGGTGTGGCTTCAAAAGCTTTTTTTTCAAAAGATTGGTGCCACTCATCAGTTAAAGGAAAATTCATGATGACTGCTGATCGCCCTGTGCCGGACAGTGTGCCTCGGACCATTGGCCATGCATCTTGTTGCGCTTCTTCGGCAAAAGAATTTCCAATGAATACGGTAACAGACATGATGAGCATGCCAATAAATTTCATAGTGCCGCCTCATACAAGTTGAAAAAGTCATCAGAACTGACGGTCCGTGGATTGAAGCTGGCCGTCCATTCACGGGTGGCCGCTGAAGCAAGACTATTGATATCAGTGGCAGTGATGTTGAGGGAGGAGAGATGGGTTGCCAGCTGACTTGAATCCAGAAGTGCAAAAAGCCATTCAGCTAGCCATTCACCAGCTGAGGACGTTTGCACGGAAGGTGCAATGATTTGAGCAAGTTCAGAATATTCAGGTAGTGAAGATGGTGTGTTGAATCGAACAACATGTGGCAGCATCACGCCAACAGCTTGACCATGAGCAATATTGAATTGCGACGTGAGAGGATTCGCGCATGAATGAGTTGCTCCAAGCATTGAATGTTCAATAGCGATTCCAGCCCAAGCAGCCCCCAGTTGTACTGATGCACGGGCTTTTTTGTTGGTAGGGTCATCAAATATTTTCGGCACATTGTTGGCAAGGAGTGCCCACGATTCTTTTGAAAAAAGTCGTGATGCTGGCGTGGCTGTTCGGCACACGTGACTTTCAACTGCATGCGATACGGCATCAATGGCAGTTAGCGATGTAACCCGATGAGGTTGAGTCAGGGTAAGATTGACATCAAGAATAGCCGCTCGAAATGACGCCCGTGAGTCACCGCATGCCATCTTCACGTGAGTGCTTGAATCAGTGATCAATGCGAATGATTGTGTCTCACTTCCAGTGCCAGCCGTCGTCGGAACAGCGATTGACGGAATCATGGTCCCTTTACTGGCAGGTGCTTTATTTCGACCCCAGTAGTCTTGCATTTCCCCGCCAAATGAATGGAGGAAATTGATGCCTTTTGCACAGTCAAGCGAACTGCCTCCTCCAATAGCGACGATGATATCTGGCTGTGTCTCGCGGGCAACGGCTGCACCGGACGCGATATGATCGGTTGTAGGATTTTCTGCAAATTGATCAAAAAGAATGCAGTCGACACCAGCTTTCTTCAGTGTTGATACCCCAGCGGAGGTGTGTCCAGTACTTACTATTCCTGGGTCGCTTACAACGAGTGCTCGAGAACCACCTAGTTCAATAGCAAGCTCACCGAGTTTGCTGAGAGTACCTGCTCCAACAATAAGCTTTGGGCGCGTAAAAAATTCAAATGGATGCATTGCGTGATGTCAAAAAGAAGAACAAGCAGTTTATACCACAGATTGGGAAATCATTTGCCCAGCATCGCATCATTTTTCAGGTCATAAAACGAAAAAAAGAGAGTGATTGTGACTTCCGTCAAGCAGGAGTTTCAGTTTCGTGTGGAGAAGAGTTATGCTCCAACAGATTCTGTCACTTCGACCTGCAATGCCCGAGAGCGATAAAGGAAATCGATGATGTTTCCTTCATGCGGCTGTAGCCAATCAAGTTTAGTTGTTGGAATCGGTCCTAGGTTCAGTCGATCGATGTGTGTAGCATTGATCAGTTGTTGCTGAAAGTCAGCATTGTCAGTAACCGCTGAGCATACAAGAGTAGGGCCAATCGAATGTAGCATTTTGTTTTGAGGACACTCAATGACGTTCACAAAAGGAAACATATACTCTGCTCGAGCAATTTCTGGATCCGGTGATTTGCAGTGCACGACCATCGGCCTTAACCAACCGCATCGTTCTCCTTCAACGAAACGTGCACCATACGGTTCTGTTGTGTGAGACACTCCGGTAGCACTCATGTGTCCTTCAATTTGCTCCCAGATTGCCTTTGCAACACCAGGGACGGTGAAAGCTGCTAGTTTTGCATCAGCATCTTGTGGGGGTTTTACATCAATAGGTCCGAGACGAGCAGAAAGTGCTTCTGCAATTGCCATGGTGTGGCGACTGGCATAGATAGCTGATGTGTTGATGCATCCACGGCCACTATTCACTGCAATACTTTCAACCATAAAGTCGAGATGATCTTCCCAGTTATCGACGCAGTCATCACCAAAAATAATCTTGGAAAAGCCAGGTCCGTGAACTTGAACACCAGGATTCCCGCGATATTGCTCAACGGTCTTTGCGCTCCCAAATATCATGCTTCGTCCACAGCTAGAGAGTATTCCCGCGCCAACATCTGTCGCACCCGGATAGAGCCCAATTGCTTCAGTCGGAATGCCGGCTTCGACCATGGCAGCAGCCATTCGATAGGGAGTCCAAGGCTCTTGGCTCCCGGGCTTGAGAACAAGGCCAACACCGAGTGCAATCACAGGCAACCAAAGCGTGTGGACGCCAGGAGAGTTTGATGGAAGGACAAGCCCCAGGACCGGAGATTGAGCCTGATAGCTCACGGTGACCTCTCGGTGCTCAACGCCATAACCTTTCCAGAGGATAGATGGATCGAGACCGCGGGAGAGTGCATCAAGCATGCGATCCATATTGGATAGAACAAATAGATTTTTTTTCATATTTGCCTGACATAAAGATTCGGGCAGCCCTGTCGTTGCAGACTGTTGTTTCACAAAATCCTCAGGCGATTGTTTCGTATCTCCTACTTGAAGTGTCCCGTGTGCGTAAAGATTTCCTGCTGTTTGCAGTCGCTCGACGATATCCTCAGGGTCAAATGCGAGGAGTGATGCTCGAGCAGCAGAAGATTTTTTTTGTAAATCACGTCCTACAATTGCACCTCCCACTTGGCTGACTTCAGCAACAGGTTCACCCGTCATGAAGTGGACGAGAGTCTCGCGTTCAAGTGATTCATACGGTTTGCCGAAACGGTAGGCTGGAAGATGCATTAGTAGACTCCAACTGTCGTAGACGCGGCGAGAGCACGGAAGGGACGAACGCCGCTAATGCCGTCCCATGGATACTTCGAATACGGTAATTCCCGTTCTCCCTCATCCCGCTCAAGAAATCCTGGGATGAAGGTTTCTTTGGTCAATGTTGTCAGTCGTACGCGGCCAGTCCCGCCATAGGGCACAACCTCATCAAGGTTGTCAAAATCCACTACTTCTATGACTGCGCGGGGTTGAGGCGAGTAGTAAGCGATGGTGTATCCATCTTCTGGAATGACAGGACGCGAGGCTGCAAGACCCATCAATGTATTTCCATACGTTGGGGTCATGAATGTTCCATCAAGTAACTCTTCAACTGCAAAACGAGTCCATTGTGGAGTAAATTCGGTGCCACCTGAAAAAATGCCAGTGATTCCAGCTTGGTGAATCGATGATCCTCGCTCTTCAAGTGCTAATGCCAATGATTCAAGAAGTTTTGGAGTTGTAAACATGCACTTGATGTCGTGGCCAGCTTCGAGAACCGTAATTGCCTGATCAATGCAGTGTTTTTTGTAGGCTTCAAGATGCTCCATCCAACCTTTCTGAATGAGTTTGACAACCCATCTTGGATCGAGGTCGATGCAAAAACATATGCCGCCACGGTATTGAGCGAGATGCTCAATGGACAGACGAAGACGACGTGGTCCGGAAGGACCAAACATAAGCCAGTTCGCACCCTTTGGGAAGTATTCTTCGGGCAATGTATCCGAGAACTCCTCGTAATCTGTCCGAAAGTCGCGTGAGTTCACACGAGACTTCGGAATGCCAGTCGTTCCTCCTGTTTCAAAAACGTACATGGGTTGGTCTGCAATTCCTTTTGGAACCCATCGACGTACTGGACCGCCACGAAGCCATTCGTCTTCAAAAGGTGGAAACTTTTTCAAATCATTGAAGCACTTTACGTCCACAAGAGGATCAAAGTTGAGTGACTTCGCATAGTTGAGCCAGAAAGGACAACCTGTGGATTCGTGGAAATGCCAAGCCATCATCTCTACAGCATGGGCATCCAGCTTTTTCCGGGCAGCAAGAACATCACTCTCTGAAGCAACATCAAAGTGGGGTGTCGACGTATTAGAACTAGTTGTAGACATTCAGATAAGATCCTCTCAGAAAGAATAAAAAGGTTTATGTGTCGTTCGATGAGTGTGGTTTTGGTGGTGGTGCGGAGAGTTGACCAAGGAGTTGAAGTACGCCATTGAAGTGAGCAAGTCGCGGCCCAAAGCGGTCAATAAATTCTCCAAGAGCATATTCACTATCAGTAAAATCTTCCGCATGTTCAAATGCCTCTTGTGCAACACTCGCAAGAAACTCTGTGTGCACTTTCGAGAGAGACTCGGCTGCATAGCGGCATGAAATGGCTAGTTCAGGGTTTGCTTCTCGCCAAGCCTTAATTTCTGCGGTTCGTTGTCGCTGTTGGTGGGAAACCTGCTTAAGCAACTCGGACAGCAATTCACAGGTTTTGTGCTGCATGTCCACCATGGCCTTTAATAATCTCACAGACTCACTGGGATCTGCATCTAGGGGTGTGACGTGTGCAGTCTCTGACTCAGCAGCACAGATATCAATTTGAGTTGTGAAATTCGAGAGGTCTGTCATGGCACTGTTTCCTTCCAACGAGACATACCTATCGTAGGCCGAACCTGTTTTGCTTTCCATCGTCTATTTGATACGACCGTGTCATTCGGCACAGATAGCAGGGTTTTCTTAGGTTCAACCGCACATGCGGTGGAATTGTGCTCAAGGGTTGGGCTGGATGGAGAAGATTAGAAGCTGCTCAAGTGAATAACCCAAACGCCCGATGGATGAGCAGTATTGGTCTCACGGGGGGGTCGATAGGTAGGG
>CAXFJI010000156.1:0-6555 GCA_964003275.1 uncultured Planctomycetaceae bacterium | reverse complement strand
ATCGCAGGATGGTAAGCCGGTTGTTGAGCAAACTGATTCAAATGAAGGCGTGTGGCATCCGACTGCTGATCTTGTTGCACGGTTATGGGAAGAACGGAAACATGGCGGCACTATGGAAATCCATCACGCGGATGGAGTCATCCTGCCTTCTTGGTATGACGTTACATGGTCTCGTGGTACGCATGGCGTTTTCGCGAGTGAAGCAAGTGACAACACTGTTACCATTACAGCTATTGCTTGGGCATCGGTAGAAAAAGTGGTCATTCGTCAGGTGAAAACACTGCCTGCAGATATGTTTCCCGATAGCTAGACTTCATCAAGGTCATCTTCGGTAATCATTGTAAATCCTTTGGAACGCAGAGTTTCCATGCCCATTTCGGTATTATCAACCATGAGTGCGACGGCAGGGCGGTCACGAGGTCTGACAAGGATTGGATATGCCTGAATGATATCCACTTCTGCCTGGAGAAGAGCAGTGCAGACTTGTAAGAGAGGCTGACGACTATCGGGCAGTTCGACACCGATGAGATCACTTTCAATAAGTGCAAGGCCTGCTCGTTCTAGAATCTCTCGCCCCTGTTCTGGATGGCTTAAGAGAAATCTCACAAACGCACACTCCCCTGAATCATTAATGGAGAGAGCAACGATCCGAACATTCGATCCTTCAAATCGTCGAACGACCTCCATGAACTGACCAACGCGGTTTTCAAGAAACACGGTGAATTGTCGAAGTGTTGGCCAGTTTCGGCCTCGTGCGGTGGCAAAGCCTACCCCTGCGCCCTCTCCTTCATCGCCTATGCTCACGGCTTCAACTCCTGTTTTATTGCATGAACTGATGGAAAAAGAATAAAGTCTGGATCGTGTCCAGGTCAACGAAGTTCCTCAACTTTTCCTCAGAAAAACAAATGAGAGTGTAATGGCAGCAGCCCATGAAATGGAGATCCGCGTACGGTATCAGGAAACCGACGGACAGAGGCGAGTTCATCATGCGAATTATCTCACCTATTTTGAAATGGGACGAACAGAAATGTTACGGTCGTACGGCTATACATATCGGGCTTTTGAAGAGGCGGGGCTGTTCATGGTCGTTGCTGATGCCTCGTGTAAGTACCTCGCTCCAGCCCAGTACGATGATCTCCTGGTTTTGAGGACACGGGTTCAAAAACTGGGCGCAGCCCATATCAAACATGCCTATGAAGTGATTCGTGACTCCACAATTGTCGCAACCGGGACCACAACCGTTGTGTGTGTAGACGCTGAGGGAAAAGTTCGCCGCTTACCAGATTGGATGTTAGTTGGTGGCTGAGCGGTTTGCGTTCTGTCCAGAATCTGGATACGAGTCGAGTGCGTGCTGAAGTTGTTTGCGGGCTGATGCAGTTCGTCCAGCTTGATCTCCAACAGGCAGAGGTTTTTTTTCTAGAACGTCCTCAATCGTATCGAACATCTGACCGTCATCGTAGAGCTTGTAGCGCGCATTCCGTGCAAACTGGACTTCATAGTGATTATATTTTGTGTTGTACCGTGGAGATGATGGGCGAGGGAAATAGTAACAATAAATCCATTCTCGTTGTCTTCCTTTTTTGCCCACGCATTGTGGCCAGAAACTCCAACCATCACCATCAGCGATGACTTTCTGCGGCAGTCCTGCGGCCTCGACAATGGTTGGAAAAAAGTCTGAAAAACAGATGAGGTCACGATTCACTGTTCCTCCAGCGACCGTTCCAGGCCAATTGACAATGAGTGGAACATGAGTGCCGTAATCATGTGTATAGCCCTTGCCTCCTTGAATCTGACGTCCGTTCAGTTCGGAAGTGATTTGAGAATTCGTTCCATTGTCACCCGTGAAGAGGATCAATGTTTTCTCGCGGAGCCCCAGTCTGCTGAGTGTGTCTTCCAGTCGCCCGACGTTTTTGTCGATGTATTGCACCATATCGATGAAGTTCTGTTTTTCATCCATCGACTCAGGATTCGCACTATCAGGCGTAACGACAAATGGGTTGTGCGGAAGAATCATGGGAAAATACGCAAGGAATGGATCGTTGTGATGAGTTTCAATGAAATCAACGAGAAAGTCAGTTGTGATGTCCGGTCCATAGCCTCCTGGTGGGATGTCGAGTAGTTCTCCATTCTGGAGGAGTGATGGATTCCAGTAGCGCTGTCGTCCACCACCAGGGATGTTCCATAAGCAATAGGTATCAAAGCCAGCTTCTTCAGGTGAGATGCCACCCTTCGAGGTGAGGAGTTGCCATTTCCCGGCAACAGCCGTGGCATACCCATGGTTCTTAAAATGCTCAGCAAATGTTGGGTTGTCACGTGGGTAAATTCCAAAGTCAAAATAGTTGAAGACGTTTGATTTACCAGAGAGAAGGTTGACACGGCTTGGCGTACAGAGAGGAGTCGAGTGACAGTTTTCGAATCGAATGCCATTGGCTGCAAGTGCATCAAGTCTTGGCGTGGCATACTCCTTGCTTCCATAGGCGCTAAAGCATTCAAATCCGGCATCATCTGCAAGGATGACAATGATGTTGGGCTTTTCAGCGGTAGCATGTGAGAGTGCCGCAAGGCAAAGAAACAGAGCCAGAAGCAATCGGATCATCACATATCTTTCTTTCAACACTGAAATCTCTTTCAGTGGGTGCGGTACAGTCACGTCGTTGAGAAACCTCACCTCTTGGTTCATACAGCGACTTTGTGGAATCAATGCTACCCTCCTCAATTCAGGAACACAGCAAAGGTGATTCATACACCTTTCTCACAAAGGTTTTTTCGAAGTCCACACACGCCGCGTAAGGAGACAGAAAAGAAAATGGGCGACGAGGGACTCGAACCCCCAACCCCCTCGGTGTAAACGAGGTGCTCTAACCAATTGAGCTAGTCGCCCTGCTGATTCGGCGGTGCCTTTGGTGGAACCACCGCACGTATTCCTAAGTCTACCAGTTGTTTTGTGTCAACAGAAGCAGGAGCTCCGGTCATAAGATCACTCGCTTTTTGTGTCTTTGGAAACGCGATGACATCACGGATGTTATCAAGTCCACCAAAAAGCATCACCCACCGATCAATCCCCAGAGCAATTCCTCCGTGTGGAGGTGCTCCACTTTTCAAAGCATCCAACAGGAAACCAAATCGATCCTGCGCGATTTCAGGAGAAATCCCAAGCAATTTCAGCACTTTTTCCTGCGTCGCACTGTCATGGATTCGTATGGTCCCACCACCAGCCTCTGAGCCATTGATGATCAGGTCATACGCAATCGCTCGACAGCCGGCAGGGTTATTTTCCAGTTGATCCAGATCGGCTTCCCGTGGGGCTGTAAACGGATGATGCATTGCAGCCCATTGGCCTGTTTCTGTGTCATGTGCAAACATTGGGAAGTCTACAACCCAAGAAAAATGCATGTCTCCTGAGCTATAGAGTTCAAGCGTGTCACCGAGCCATTTTCTGAGCGTATGCAACGCTTTACAACTCACTTCAAAGGAATCAGCCACGATGAGCACCAGATCTCCTGGTTGCGTACCAAGTGCCTGTTGGAGATCTGCGGCAATTGCCACAAGGTTCTTTGCAACAGGACCGGTAAAACTTCCATCTTTCTCAACCTTGAGCCAGACCAGGCCCTTTGCGCCAGCTTCGATGGCGAGATTGGTCAAATTATCAAGGTCCTTTCGTGAGAACTTTGATGCAGCATCCTTGACACATAATCCACGAACTCGCCCACCAGACTTCAACGCCTGTTGGAACACCCGAAACTCACTATCAGCGGCTAGTGAAGTGAGGTCAGTGATCTCAAGGCCAAAACGAAGATCTGGGGCATCATGTCCAAATCGTTCCATGCACTCATCCCATGTGAGGCGAGGAAGCGGTGTTGATATCTCGAGGTCAAGAATCTCTTTGGCCGTACGCCGAACGAGCCCCTCAATAACCTCCATGACATCATCCGCGTTGACGAAGGACATCTCAACATCCAACTGAGTAAACTCTGGTTGGCGATCAGCTCGCAAATCTTCATCGCGAAAGCATTTTGCTACCTGGACATACCGATCAAACCCTGAAATCATCAACAGTTGCTTATACAGTTGAGGTGATTGTGGTAAGGCAAAAAAAGCACCGTGATCGAGCCTGCTGGGGACAAGGTAGTCACGGGCACCCTCCGGTGTGCTACGGCCAAGCATGGGGGTCTCAACATCGATGAAACCGAGTTCATCAAAGTGGTCGCGCATGATTTTCACAATGCGGCTACGAAGCAACATGTTGTCCTGCATGGCGGGGCGGCGGAGATCAATCCATCGATTCTCTAAACGAACCTCTTCCCCCGGTAATTCCAGCGCATTTGGGTGAAAGACGGGCGTCTCTGCTTCGTTCAGAATCTCAAGCGATTCAATAGATACCTCGATTGCTCCTGTAGAGAGTTTGAGGTTCGCGGTCCCTTCCGGTCGCATGCCGACGACACCAGATATTCGAATAACCCATTCAGGACGTACTGCCCGTGCTGTTTCGATAACGTCTTTCGAACTTGTTGCTCCAGCAACAACCTGCGTCCGTCCCCACCGGTCACGAAGATCAATAAAGATAACACCTTTATGATCACGAACTCGATCAACCCATCCGCATAGATGAACCGACTGTCCAAGTTGTTCAGGACGTAATTCGCCGCAAGTATGAGATCTGAGCACCGTGTGACCTTTTTATCTCACCGCTGGCTGAGGGGGTTGCTGAGCATGGTTGGCACCAAACGTAAATTCCAACTGCGGATTTGCGTCTTGGCCTTCTGATAATTCCCGGAACATCAAACTCGGCTGAATGTCACGGTTGTTTTGATACTTATCACTTGAGTATTCAGTAATATCTCCCACGATTTGATGGAAGAACATCTGACAGATGGGCACTCCGGGATAGATCTTCACAGGTTGAACCGCAAACATCTCTAAGGTCCAGTAGCCACAGAAACCAACATCTCCAAAACCGGCTGTCACATGAACGAAGAGTCCTAACCGGCCGATCGAACTCCTGCCTTCAATCATTGGAACAAGGTTATGAGTCTCGGTCCGCTCCATGGTCCGACCAAGGTAGAGTTGGTTGGGATTGAGTACGAGGCCATCCTCTGGAATCGTAACCCGAGTGACTCGATTACTTTTTCGCATGTCAAGCACGACTTCTTCGTAGATCAATACTTCATCATGCAGGGAAAGATTATAGCTGTTGGGATTGAGGTTCTTTTCATCAAAGGGATCAATAATGATATTCTGGCCAAGATGGGATTTTATTTCATTCCCTGAGAGGATCATGGGTCGACTCTTTCAGTGGATGTGACGGGGGCCAAACGGAAGACCACAGTGTAGTCTTTCTTGTCGTTTCTTCCCATGCCCTCCGTCAGCTTTATCGTTTCAAAGGATTTTTTTTGATCACACCACTTCGTGGGCAGAGATCCAAGAGCATACACGTCTGGCACGTTGGACTTCGAGCGGAGCACAATGAACGGCCAAGCTCGATTAAGAAGTGGCTAAACTGTATCCAGTCGTCTGCAGGGAGGACCTTCATGAGATCCCTTTCAGCCTGGACGGCGTCAACATGCTTTGTGAGGCCGAGACGGCGGGAAATTCGGCCAACATGAGTGTCTACAACCACTCCCTCTGCCTGGCCAAATCCGCTTCCGAGGACGACATTTGCCGTCTTTCGACCAACCCCGGGTAACGCCACTAGTTCTGACAGTTGCTGGGGCACCTCGCCGGAGTGTCTTTCTACAAGAGCGCGGGAGCATCCGAGGATATTTTTAGCCTTGGACCGGAAAAAGCCTGTGGTCCGAATAACGGTTTCAATTTGTGTCTGTGTGGCTTTGGCCATTTTTTCTGGAGTGGGCCAACGACGAAACAGGGTTGGGGTTACCATGTTGACCCGCTTATCCGTGCATTGAGCCGAGAGAATGGTCGAAATAATGAGTTCGAAGGGATTCCTGAAGTTCAGGGAGCAGGTTGCTGCCGGAAAGGCCAAAGCCAGCGTTTTTACGATGGATTCAGCCCTCTTCTTCTTCGCTGCGACCGTTTCCCGTCGAGGGATACGCACGGGGGGAAGCCCTTTGCCATTTGTGTTGTGCTGCTTGGTGCTAGGATTCATATTAAGGAAAAGATATTTTTGGAGCGAAATTCGTGGAAGATGCTGCAACAACGGACTATGACCCTTTGTATCTCAAGGGGATAGCCACCTTTAACGAGTGCGATTATTTTGAAAGCCATGAACTCTGGGAGGAATTATGGACAGAGTATCGCGGCCCGTCGAGGAAGTTTTATCAGGGCCTCATTCAGGCGGCTGTTGCACTGTATCATTTTGGAAATGGGAATATTCGCGGAGCGAGGAAACTTCACCTGAGTGCGCGTGCCTATTTAGAGCCATACAAGCCCAAGCATTTAGGTCTTGATCTTGCGACCTTCATCACTGCGTTTGACACCTGTTTGGCTGAGGTTGCCAACAGTCCTGAGGAGTATCCGGAGGTTGAACTCGATCCGGAACTTCTACCGGAAATCCATCTCGACCCACCTCCTGCTTCAGCGTGACGTATGTTTGATGAA
>CAXFJI010000155.1:0-6578 GCA_964003275.1 uncultured Planctomycetaceae bacterium | reverse complement strand
GATTGTTCCTTAGTAGAGAACCAAAAACGAGTGTATTATCAGAGCCACTCGACCTTGGTTCTCTGTGTTGTTATCTTCTAAGAAGCCTATTGATTCTTATATAGAGGAAAGTTCTTATGTCGACTGCCGCCCCAACTCACTCCACGCCTATGTCGGGTGTTCGTCAACGTTACGCTGTCATCAAGGATGGAGGAAGGCAATATCGAGTCATGGAAGGACAGGAATTAGAGGTTGATTTCCGTCACTTGCCAGCAGGCGCGGAAATGATTTTTGAGGAAGTTCTCGCTTATAGCAATGAAGGTGAACTTGAAATTGGAGCACCGCTGCTCAAGAAAGTTGCAGTCAAGGCTGAAGTTGTTGGGCCTGTGCAAGGAGGGAAAATCTACGTTCAGAGATTTGCACGGAGAAAAAATTATCGACGCCGTATTGGACATCGGTCGTTATCTACAAAGGTTCGGATTACTTCAATCTCCTAGTCATTTCTTAAGATGTGGGACAGTGGCCCACCAGTAGCACACATTTCGTTGACGCGCATTGTTGTCTCAGGGTCTTCTACTAGAGGTGGAGCGTGGTGAGGCTTTAGGCGAGCATCGATAACGAGGGGTCCACCGCATCCCCAGTGTTTTTGGCGAACAAAAGAGTCAACGCCATAAACATCAGCAGCAGGGTTGGAACGTGTAAATGCAATCCAAAGGAAATTCTCAAGTGAGTGACTACTGAATGCAGTGTCATCAACGATAACGAGCAGGGGCCACGCTCGGAGGGGATGATCAGCGGTTATTGCATGACAGAGTTTCTGAATGTCCTCAGCCCAAGGAGCGTCCTCTGTATGTGTCCAGATTGATTGGTCAGTAGGTGTTTCTAGTTTTGGTTCAGGAGTAATTTTCGGACCCTGTATCAAAAGAACACCTGGCATGCACAGGCGAAGATCAGAATAGCCATCAGGAAGAGACGCCTGTGATGGTGGCGTATCAGGTAAAGAACGAATAGCAGGACCACGTGCTGCAATGACAAGTTTTGATCCGGTATTGAGACCGCTTCCAGAGTAATCGAGTGTGTCAATCGTGGTCTCTGTGTGAAAATGACAGTCTCTTTGCCATAGAACTCGCTCAAGCAGGTGCCTGAAGAATGGAAGTATCTCAGAAGCATTGAGGCCAGGGGCATCATGTTCGTCAACAATAAAAAGGTATTTTGCTAATGAAAGTTGGCCTTGGCCAAGAATGGCAGATGCTTGCGTAAGTAATTCAGCCGGTCGATCACAGGATTTCCATGGTTGGTAGCGTTCACTACCAACAGCTAAAAGCAAAGGATGGACTCCTGATGCATCGACGGCATGAACACTCTTAATGCCTGGTAAGACTGATGGAATAATTGGACCGGTGAGTTCATGTACAAGCCAACCGAAAAGAGTGTCCTCTTGAGGTGGACGCCCCACAACCGTCATGGGCCAGATGGCGTCATGCCTGTGCCAGACGTGATTGACTTGCATGACAGGAAAATCATGTTGCCGTGCATAGTATCCAAGATGATCGCCAAATGGGCCCTCCGGTTTCATTGCTCCGGGAAATACAGTTCCCTCTATTACAAAATCAGCTTCTGCATAAATAGCCGGTCTGTTATGTCGTCGAATCATAGGGATTCTGTGACCGGACAGAACGCCTGCGAAAGTGATTTCTGAAAGGCCTTCCGGCAGTGGCATGACGGCTGAGGGAGCCATGCTAGGAGCCCCGCCTACAAAAACAGCAACGTTTAGCGGCTCACCTCGATGAAGCGCTTCTTTGTGATGAATTCCAATACCTCGATGAAGTTGATAATGCAGTCCAACCTCTTGATTTGATTTATAGTTATTTCCAGAAAGTTGAACGCGATACATGCCAAGATTTGCATGGTGGGGGCCACTTCGGCCTGGGGCCTCTGTGTACACAGCAGGTAGCGTAATGAAGGCGCCTCCATCACTCGGCCAATTTGTGACTTTTGGCAGACACGACAGTGGTACTTCATGTTCACATATCGAACCTGTTCGTACCATTTTTGGAAGCATTGATAGGGCGTCATACGGACTCCGCCAATATCTCCAAGGTTTTTTTAATGCCTCAGTCGGATCGATTTTGAGCTCAACGAGACGCCGGACACGTTCCAGTGAGTCTGAAAAAATTCTTTCAATCCGAGATTGTGTCCCGTAAAGGTTGATAAGAATCGGAAAACCAGAGTTTTTCGGCTGCGTAAAGAGAATAGCTGGACCACCAGACCGAAAGAGCCGTCTCTGAATTTCAGCTATTTCTAAGTGTGGGTCGACCGGATAATCGATCTTAACAACGTGCCCTTCATTGTGAAGAGTGTCAACACATGAGCGGAGAGTGCGAAATCCCATGGCAAAATTCAAAAGGTGTAAATTCGGATAAAAGTGTCTAAAAAGTTATAGGATCTAAAGAGTGTTTTGGTGTTTTTTATCCGTATAAGCAGGTAGAACTATGGTAGAAGTCAGTTCATTTTATGATGGTGGTTTGCGTTGCAGGGTGGTTCATCAGCCGTCGGGAGTTGAAATCATTACCGATGCCCCGAAGGATAATCATGGGAAAGGTGAGAGTTTTTCACCAACTGATCTCGTTGCCTCGGCTCTTGGATCATGCATGATGACTATCATGGGAATCGTTGCACAAAAGCATTCTATTGATTTGATTGGTTGTCAAGCAGAGACAACCAAAAAGATGACAGAAGGCCTACCACGGCGTATTGCATCGCTTCATACTCGGCTCACTATCCCATTGCCCCCTGATCATCCAAAACGCAACGTGCTCGAGGAAGCAGCTCTCAATTGTCCAGTTCACAAAAGCCTAGATCCAACTATTGATGCAACAGTCAATTTTATATGGAACGGATAATGTCAGATCTTTTTTCTAAATCACGCGCAGAAAATGTTGCAAGGGCTGCACCGCTGGCAGCTCGAATGAGGCCTCAGCGGCTTGCTGATTACATTGGTCAGGAAAAAGTGATTGGAAAAGGGAAACTCCTTCGGCGCTTGATTGAGGCAGATCGCCTTGGCTCAGTTATTTTGTATGGTCCACCAGGTGTTGGAAAGACAACTCTTGCAGAGATTATCGCGCATGAAACGAAGCGACGGTTTATAGAAATATCGGCAACAGCTTCCGGAGTTCGCGATGTTCGTGAGGTGCTTGAAGAGGCGCGAAGACGATTGGAGGACGATAACCAAAAAACATGTCTCTTTATTGATGAGATTCATCGTTTCAATAAATCACAACAAGATGTACTTTTACCTGATGTTGAAAACGGGGTAATCGCGCTCATCGGTGCAACAACTCAAAATCCTTTTTTTGTACTAACAAGCGCACTTGTAAGTCGAAGTAGAGTTTTTGAGCTCGAGCCATTACTTGCTGCAGACATAAAATTGATATTAGATCATGCCGTACGTGACCAGGTGCATGGTTTTGGAAGAGAGCAGATAAACCTTTTTCCAGAAGCAATGGAGTTTCTTGTTGAGACGTCCGATGGTGATGCCCGGAGAGCACTTGGGGCTCTTGAGATTGGTGTCCTGTCAAGCCCTGATCGACCGCTATTATTTACTCTTGATCTCGCACAAGAAAGCGTACAGCGAAAAGCTATTCGCTACGATGCTGGAGACACCCATTATGATTGTGCAAGTGCTCTTATCAAAAGTATACGAGGGAGTGATGCTGATGCAGGTCTTTATTGGTTGGCTCGTATGCTTGAGGGAGGGGAGGATGTGCGTTTTTTGGCAAGACGTCTTGTCATCCTTGCGAGTGAGGATATTGGAAATGCTGATCCAAGAAGTTTGTTAATTGCCGTAGCAGCTATGCATTCAACAGAGTTTGTGGGTTTGCCTGAATGTCAGTTGTCGTTGTCACAGGCTGTAACCTATTTGGCACTGGCTCCAAAAAGTAACGCCTGTACAAAAGCCATTTCTGAAGCTCGTCAAGATGTTCGTGAAAAGGCCATTCTGCCTGTTCCACGGCATTTACAAGACAAGCATTATGCAGGCGCAAAACGACTTAGTCATGGCGATGGCTATCAAGATTCGCAGAATGCACCAGATGGTATTGCACCACAAGACTATTTAGGTGTTGAGAAACAATACTATGAGCCAACTCGTCGTGGAATGGAAAGGGATCTTTGCGAGAGGCTTGCAGAGATTAGGCGGCGTCTTCGTGAGCATCGTTCTGCAGACGCTCCAGAGGATTCTTGAGATTTTTGAGTTCACCGATGATGGAAGTGTTTAGAGTTTCTTTCAAAAGTATGAGTGCCTTTGCTGCTGTGACTCCGTCAAGCACTCGGTGGTCACTAATGAGGGTTACTCGGCACAACCCATCTGGATTCAGTGGTGTGAATGAAAGACTTGTTGTACAGATGGTTGGATGTCCGTGATTACTTGCTCCCATGCCAGCTAGAGTGGAAAGGCTAAATGTTCCCACGCGAGTGCAGCGTTTTGGAGAACGAGAATTTATATTCTGCCATAAAATGAGACGACGCAGTGGACCTGGAAGATTTTCCAGTTGGAGTTGTCGCCGAAAGACATCCTCTACAGGTGATTGATTGCAGTAGTTGATGTACCTCTGGATGTCGAGGAGACTCAGAAGATTTGGACTAGGAATTTTTGCAAAGAAAAGATGGTCACCGTCCTGTTCTTTCCGATTTACAGCGAGTGAAGCGACACTTTGCGATGCTGTTACGAGACGAGAACGAATGCCTCGTGAGAACCATGATCGAAGTTCAGGGACACGTGACGCAACGTGTCCATATGCCTTGAGAAAAATTGCGGACCATCCAATTCGCTGGGGTACTTCCAGACGGCATTTTGCAACTTCAGATAGTTGGATATCAATGTCAACTGGAAAAAGTGGAAAAGACTCCGCCAGACCTACGAGATCGGTTATGAACCCCCGGCTTTGTGATAAAGGCCGGTGACGAATGGCTATCCGTTCTGGGGGCTGTAAACGCATATTCAGATTCAACAGAAATTCTTGAGATTGTGGAATGTCAGTTTGGTAACCCAGTTGATTTTTGTGAGCGAATGGATTTTTAGTCTGCTGAATCCTTTGTAATTGTGGCAGTTTTCGCTCATTAAAGAGGTTTTTGAGACTGGAAAAATGTGATTAACGAGTGTCTGGTCAACTGGCAGTGGACGAGAGAAAAAGTTTGCTACACTTTTCGTCTAGATATTGTGGTGGCTGTAGCTCAGTTGGTTAGAGCATCGGTTTGTGGTACCGAGGGTCGCGGGTTCAAATCCCGTCAGTCACCCCTTTCTTTCCTGCCAGACCGAAGCAGGGATTGGGCATCCACTTTAATCGAGCCAGTCAGTCGCTTTGATTCGCTCTGGAGCATAGACCTCAGTTACGTAACTGATATCTTTGGAGATTAGCGACTCGACCTCCAGCTTAAATCCATTGGAAAGCATGGTGTGAATCTCTTTCTGCCAAGCTTTCTTATTTGCAAACCAAGGGTAGGCTGCTATTTGTTTAGCTCGTTTTATGTCAGAGTCACTGAGTGCGATTTGGACACTCGGGGTGAGTTTACAGCGGTCAAAATCACGTGAGCGTAATCCGAGGAAACGTGCGCCTGGAATAGCCATACGTTTGGACTCATAAGCAAGATTTATGGAGCCTTGTTTCAGCACCGAATAGATATAATATCCCCAAGGGTCATTGTCGAGAAGGCAATACACTGGAAGCTTGAGTTCATGGTGGAGCCTGTAGAGCATTCTTCGAACACCGCGGGGAGGTTGACCTCCACCATGTGTGAGCAGGCAGTTATGTTTTTTCCAAAATTTATCCTCATTGAATCGTCGCCAAACGGTATCTTTTTCAACATGGAGGATAAACTTTGCACGGCATGATTTGAACTTGATTACATCTGCTTCAACAATCGAAGGAATCGAGTATCCTCCAGAACCCATTCTGGAACAGTCAATTTCATCACCAGAATCTAGAAGTGTTATTGGACCAACCATGCCGCCACGATTACTTGCATAGACATGCAATTCTTCACGAAGGCTCTCAAGAGTCACTTCAAGGTCTTCAATAATTGGATCACACTCATCTTGTGTTCCAAATGTTTCCTCACGAGTGCCTTCAATGGTGTGCTTCAGTAAGTAGTAGAGGCCTCGGATGCTTGTAGTTTTTTGTTGTTCAATGAGTGATTTACATCCGGTCGCTACAAGAAGTGTTTGCATGTAACTTTTCGCCTGAGATAAATTGAAAAGTTGTCGGCGATTCTTCTGAGTGCCCATTTCAATAATCTTTCGGGATTTATTGAAACGAACGTTTGAGAGGCTTCGTGTTGGAATGTCGAGATAAGGATCCCGTTTCCTTTCAGCGGCTTTTGCTACGCCATTTGCTAATTCAACGATGAGTTTGCGTGTCTTGATATCAACGGCTGGGAGGCGAGGTTTTGTGGGCTTTGAATTATGCTTCGAGGAAGAAGCCATAGAATTGTCCTTCATGCATGAAAGAAAAACCTTCGTATCAAAAACGGCATACTACCTTGGTGCTTCCCGATTGCCACCCGTACGTAGAAGTACAGCTAGAATATACGTATTCAAATGG
>CAXFJI010000154.1:0-6607 GCA_964003275.1 uncultured Planctomycetaceae bacterium | reverse complement strand
GTTCATTCAAACACAACCTCAGCTCTATGCTCTCGCAGGCCTGCTCGCACTCGTACTTGGTGGCATTCAGAGTGTCATTCGAGCAACGGTTGCAACCTGGGCGCCTGAGGGGCATTACGGTGCAACATTCGGTCTATTCCAAGTTGGCACAAAACTCGCGGGATGTGCTGCAAGTGTCGCCTTCGGCGTTCTCTATGCCCTTTCGGGGCATCCTCGCGCTGGTCTTCTGGCGTTGTTGGTCCAGTTGCTCATTGGCTGGCTCGTCCTTCGTTATGCGATGCCAAGAACATCACGCATCGAGTAGAGACCAACCGGCTTATCAATCAAGAACGCAGCTGCTGCCAAGGCTCCCTGTGCATAGCAATCACGGCTTGTTGCACGCACCGCGACTGAAAGTGACTCACCGTCCAACCCAAAGAGAATCGTGTGCTCTCCCGGATTATCCCCTGCGCGAACAGCATGATACCCAATTTCATCAGCAGGACGAGCACCAGGGCGTCCTTCCCGACCATGCGCAGACTGTGATTGTCCCATTGCGTCTTGGACAATTGATCCGAATTTCAATGCTGTTCCACTTGGTGAATCTTCCTTATGTCGGTGATGGCATTCCATAATCTCAACATCCGCACGAACCCCACTTTGGTGAAGAAGGGAACCAGCCCGATGCACTAAATCCATCGCAATATTTACCGCAAGGCTCATGCTTGGGGCCTGAAGAACTGGAATACGTTGAGAAGCATCGCGGATCTTCTCACTGACTTCATGCTCGAACCCAGTGGTCGCAACAACGAGCGGCACGCCTGCACGAACACATGCCTCAACAATGCCAGGGACGGCTTCTGGCAGAGAAAAATCAATCACGACATCAGCAGGGCATGTCCACGAATCACTGACACAAACACCTAACTCTTCAATGCCTGCAAGGATCCCAGCATCTGTTCCTGTCTTTGGATGCCCAGGGCACTCCAATGCCGATACAAGCTTCCACGGATGGGTGTCTGTCGATGCACAGGCAATAATTCTTTGCCCCATCCGACCAGCAGCACCATGAACAACAAGACGCGATGAAGTGGACATGGAGAAATCCTTGGGAAAAGTGTCGTTGCTATAGAAAGCAGCATCTTACTGACAATGCTCTTTTGTCCTAGCCATACAGTTCAATTGCCTGAACAATTTCATCCATTCTGTTACCGACGCTCACCGCACGGTTTGCGAAGCTTGCTCGACTGACGCCTCGGCTACCAAGTACTTCATTGAAAAGCTTTTGATCCGTGGTGTGATATGCCACCGTTGCTGTTGGATCTTTCAATTGGTGCCCTGTGAGAATGCAAACAACCCGATCACTCGGGGCGATCACACCTTCTGAAAGGAGCTTTTTAGCACCAGCGACACTCGCTGCGCTTGCAGGCTCACAGCCAAGACCACCCGCGCCAACTTGAGCCTTCGCATCCAGAATCTCTTGTTCGGTGACCTGTCGTACCACTCCATCACACACCTCCAGGGCACGCAAACACTTATTGAGATTGACAGGACGATTGATCTCAATTGCACTCGCAATTGTATTAGCACGTTGCTCCTTTTGATCGAGCTCATCGTAATACAGACAGGCAGGTGTCAGATCAGCTGTACCGCCTTTCCAACGAAGTCCACGATTGTGATACAGCTCGTAGAGGGTATTGGCTCCGGCAGCATTGATGACGGCGAGACGTGGTATACGGTCAATCAATCCCACTTCATACATTTCCGCAAATGCTTTTCCAAACGCACTCGAGTTTCCAAGGTTTCCGCCAGGCACAACTATCCAATCAGGAACTTCCCAGCGAAGTGACTCAAGCACTCGATACATGATTGTCTTCTGGCCTTCGAGACGAAATGGATTGACACTGTTGACCAGATAGATGCCGAGTTCCTTTGAAACTTCCTTGACGCGAGCCATCGCGTCATCAAAGTCGCCTGCTATCTGGATCGTCAGTGCTCCGTAGTCAAGGGCCTGCGATAGTTTCCCATAGGAGATTTTACCTGAACCGATAAAGATGATACCTCGCATCAGCCGAGTCACCGCGCAATACACGGCAAGCGATGCGCTCGTATTCCCTGTGGATGCGCATGCGGCACGACGAGCACCAATCATGCGAGCATGGGTAAACGCAGCTGACATGCCGTTATCTTTGAACGACCCTGAAGGGTTGAGGCCTTCATACTCAAGGAAGAGATTACCTGGTCGCATTCCAACAAATGATCCGACACCATCAGAAGCGGCAAGAAGCGTCTGCCCCTCTCCAATGGTGACAACCTTTTCTCGTGGGGCAAACGGTAACATTTCATAAAAACGCCATACTCCACTGAAATCGATAGGATCATGTCGACGCTGCCATTTCTCCTCAAATGTCTTGAGTGATGCTGGAGGAGAGAGACGATCCCAATCGTATGTGACGTCCAAAAGATTCCCGCATGCTGGGCAACTCGTCAGCACTTGATCAATAGCGTATGTAGCAGCGCAGGCCGGAGAAATACATTTCTGAAATGCAACCTCTGTCTGAATAGCTACAGCCACGAAAACACTCCTTAAAAAGAGGCCCCGTGTCGCGGCGGCCTCAGAGTGGCCGGTGCCGGGTGGCGAGCCTGCGAAGTACTCAAAGGTAGGTCACATTGCGACAACCATCAAGCGGACTGTCTGTTTTTACATCTGAATGATTGTTCCTTTTGGATCGAAAAAACACACTGCGACTGCCAGTTTGACAGTCTTCTTGAAAAAGCCTAACCTGTGGGGCTCGTTTGAGGTTCCTCCTATCGGCACCAACCCCGGAAAGAAGCTCTCTACAAGGCGGACACCGTGATGAAAGCAACAGATCTAAAGGCATTCCGTACAACGCTTGAACACCTGAGATCTCGACTGCAGGGCGACGTTTCTACCATGGCAGATGAAGCCCTGAGAAAGACTCGCTCGGAAGCAAGTGGTGATCTGTCCACCATGCCACTTCACATGGCAGACCTTGGGACCGATGCCTATGAGCAGGAATTCACACTCACTCTCATGGCCAGTGAAGAGGAAACGCTCGAACTGATTGATCAGGCTCTTGAAAGAATTCGAACCAAAAAATTTGGTTCGTGTCTCGAATGTGGTGGTGTCATCACAAAAAAGCGGCTGAGTGCCTTACCGTACGCACAACATTGTATCCGTTGTGCTGAAAAACTGGAGACTGGCATGGGTCGTCCCATTCAGCCACGCTGAAGGGGATTGACGCCTCCACATTCATGGCACGGAACGCCGCAACTCGGAACAATGCGCAAGGCTGGGTGCTCTACGGGAGCATCGCTATTCTCTCAGCATTCCTTGATCTGATTACCAAGAGAATCCTTTTTCAGAAACTTGGCATGCCGGGTGAATCTCCAGCCATTGTAGTCCTTCATAACATCCTCCTGTTTGAAACCAATCTCAATGAAGGAGCTCTTTTTGGGATTGGCCAGGGGATGGGCCTCTTCTTTGCAGCAGTCTCAGCCGCTGCCATCATTGGTATCCTCGTCGTCATGTCACGTCCAATGACTCGTCAAGATTCATGGCTTGTCCTGGCTCTGGGGCTTGTCACAGGGGGCATTATTGGCAACCTCTATGATCGACTTGGTATTCATGGACTTCGATGGCATGCTCCACTGCAGCGAATGGGGCAACCGGTGTTAGCTGTTCGGGACTGGATTCATTTCAAACTTGATGGGATTATCGACTGGCCCATCTTTAACCTTGCTGATACATGGCTTGTTATTGGAGCTGGTCTCCTCGTTCTTGTATCCTTTCGAGTCCCCAAGCAGGATCCGTCTCATGACTCTTCCTCCCACACCTGACCTAAACTGTCGACTTGAAGCAGCCATTGCATCCGCAAAACTGGCTGCAACTGAAACACTGAAATGGTTTCAATCCTCATCGCTTATCATCTCACACAAAAAAGATCAGTCCCCCGTCACACAAGCTGATCTCGCAGCAGAATCCATTTTACGCGAACACCTGCTCGAGGCTTTTCCTCACGACTCTTTCATTGGAGAAGAATCTGGCCGGACGAAAGGAACATCTGCCTACGAGTGGGTGGTTGATCCTATTGATGGAACGAAATCATTTGTTCGAGGAGTCCCACTGTATGCAACGCTGATCGGCTGTCGTCATGATACGAATGGAGTGTTGGGCGTCATCATGATCCCAGCTCTTGATGAAATGGCCTATGCGGTGGCAGGAAGTGGAGCCTGGTATACCCGGCAGAATAGCCAGCCCAAAAAAATACACGTATCGAATGAACGGTGTCTGACTCAATCACTGCTTTGCTCGAGTGATTTTACTGCGTTTGAAGACCGCGCTGATCAGCAGCACGGCATGGAAGCTCGCCAGCAACTTGAAAAGGCGTGTGGGATCACCCGCTCATGGGGAGATGGGTACGGATATCTGCTTGTGGCAACAGGACGAGCTGAAGTCATGATTGATCCACTGCTTAATGAGTGGGATGCAGCAGCAGTAGAAACCGTCATTCATGAGGCAGGTGGCCGATTCACAGACTGGCAGGGCCAAGCCCGTATTGATTCTGGCGACGGTGTTGCCACAAATGGCTATGTGCATCCAGAAATTCTCCGATACCTAGCATCCGGCTCCTAAGTGGCTGCTTCCATAACCCGTCTTGCAGAAACCCCTTAAAACACTATCCTTGGGGTCAAGATTTTTCTCGTATTTTTCAACTTGCATTCATTTTTTTGGAAAGACTAGTTCCGTGGCGCGTGTCTGTGAAATCTGTGGCAAAGGTTTCTCGATGGGAAACTCGGTCACCATTCGTGGTAAGGCCAAGTATCTCGGAGGCGTTGGAACCAAAATTACTGGTATCACCCGTCGAAAATTCAAACCGAACCTGCAACGGATTCGAGTCACTGTCGGCCGCGGTACAAATAAAACAATGCTTGTCTGCACCCAGTGCATCCGGAGCGGGAAAGTTGCCAAACTCATTCAACAAAAGCCGTTCAAGCTTCCTAATATTGAAAAATCGAAGCCGTCAGCAGAAGACGCAGTACCCTCTGGACCACGAGCTCGCCTGTAATAGGTCATTCGTTTACACGAGAGTAGCGTATTCGCAAGGACTTTGAGTAAAAGGTTCAAGATGTCAATTTCTCGTAACGAAGTAAAAAAAGTGGCATCACTGGCGCGGCTTGCATTAACTGATGATGAACTTGACCTGATGACGCATCAACTCGGATCAATTGTGGGTTTTGTTTCACAACTTGAAACACTGGATACTGCTCAGGTAGAGCCCTTGGCCCATCCACTCGATACAAAAAATGTATTTCGAGACGATGAGGTAAAGCCTTCTCTCTCGACACAGGAAGCGTTGCAGTCAGCTCCTCATCATGATGGAGAATGCTTCCTTGTTCCTGCAGTACTTGGTGACTCGGGAGCCGCCTAACATAATGCAGTTGATTGAGCGATCCGCTGTTGATCTTGTGGCTGCTATTCGAGCCGGTGATGTAACGGCAGTGGCGTGCACTGAGGCATTTCTTGCCCAAATAGAAACGCTGAACCCTCAAGTGAATGCATTTCTCTCCGTGGCAGGAGCAGCAGCCCTCGAGCGTGCTTCCGAAATTGATGATCGAATTCGATCAGGACAACCGATTGGTCCTCTCGCCGGACTTCCCGTAGCTGTCAAGGATGCGCTTTGCACGACTGATCTTCCAACAACATGCGCGTCCAAAATGCTCTCCGAGTATCGACCGCCATATGATGCAGACACGGTTCAACGTTTGCGTGCAGCTGATGCTGTGATCATCGGCAAAACAAATATGGATGAGTTTGCCATGGGTGGGTCAAACGAAAACTCAGCATTTGGTCCTGTCAAAAATCCATGGGATTTCAATCGTGCTCCGGGTGGATCAAGCGGAGGATCAGCTGCCTGCGTTGCAGCAAACATGAGTCCCGTATCGATCGGATCAGATACCGGGGGATCGATCCGGCAACCAGCGGGTCTCTGCGGAGTGACGGGCTTGAAGCCGACATATGGACGAGTCAGTCGGCGAGGATTAATTGCATTTGCATCAAGCCTTGATCAGATTGGACCACTGGCACGTTCTGCATCAGACTGTGCGCTTCTTCTCGAAACCATTGCGGGACATGATCCAGGTGACTCGACATCGTTAAGGGATGATGTTCCTCGGTATTCTGAACTGATCGACAAGCCTCTCAAAGGGATCCGCATTGGTCGAGTTGCGGACCACTATTCAGAAGGCCTCGATCCAGAGGTGGCAAAACATGTTGATGAAACATTTGCTGTCTTCAAGGCGGCGGGGGCAACCGTTCACGAGATTGAACTCCCTCATGCCAAGTATGGTGTCCCCACATACTATCTTGTCGCACCATGTGAGGCTTCGAGTAACCTCGCCCGTTATGACGGTGCTCATTATGGTCACCGAAGTACCGCGACGCTGACTGGTGACTTTGATTCACCACTGGTTGAAATGTACTGCCGCAGCCGCGGCGAAGGCTTTGGGCCTGAGGTCAAACGCCGTATTATGCTCGGCACCCATGCACTTTCTTCAGGATATTACGACGCATACTACGCAAAGGCACTCCGTGTTCGGCGACTCA
>CAXFJI010000153.1:0-6625 GCA_964003275.1 uncultured Planctomycetaceae bacterium | reverse complement strand
CATTCTAACCACATTGAAAGGGAAGAGTGTCTCATTCATGGTGCGCATCATGCATGGAAACTGTCCGAAAAAACTATTTTTCTGCTATATTTACGGGCGTTTGGGGCTGTCGCGCAGGTGAGGCGCTGTTCGGTCAAAAATGACTCACTTGACTCGAAGATGGAACACTTTTGAGAGGAGAGGTTCACCGAATGTCTGCTCAGAAACAGTCTTCTCAAAACATGAGGTCCACCCGCCGATCTTTCATCGCAGCCTCCGTTGGGACAACAGCCGGACTGTCATTCCGTTCTGGATTTTCACATGTTCGTCGGTTTGGCAATGAAACCATTATCGGAAGTGATGATCATCAATTTCGCGTCACCCATCACTTTCCACAACTCCCAGATCACTATAGTTGGCAAACGACACATAATGTTGCCATTGACTCATCAGAGCATCTCTACGTCATTCATGAGGGTAGAAAAGATCGTAAAGATCATCCTGCAATATTTGTTTTTGATCCTGATGGCAAATTTATTCGTGCCTTCGGAAGTGAGTTTCAGGGTGGTGGTCATGGAATCGAAGTTCGCCGTGAGGGACAAGAGGAGTTTTTGTATGTCTGCGGCTACCAGGGGGTAAAGGCTTTTGCAAAAATGACGCTGCAGGGAGAGATTGTCTGGTTTCGTAAGGCTCCAATGGAATCGAATGCTTACGCTGTTGGAGAAAACCTTTCAACTGAACCAAATTGGAGCCGAAAAGGCTTCCTCCCTACAAATGTTGCATTTCTTGATGATGGTGGTTTCCTGCTGGCCGATGGATATGGCTCCTACAACATCCATCGCTACGATACAAACGCAAACTGGGTGAGTTGTTTTGGTGGCGAAGGCAATGGCCAGGGCACATTTCATACACCTCATGGAATCTGGGTTGATCGCCGACCGGATAAGCATGGTGTTCCACGAAACCCTACCATCGTGGTCTGCGATCGAGCACACAACACGCTGCAGCTATTTGCAATGGATGGAACCTATCAAGAAACACTCAATGGGTTTGGCCTTCCTGCAAACCTTGATACATGGCGTACTCTCATGGTCGTTCCAGAACTCAAGGCATGTGTCACGCTCCTTGATGAGGCAAATCGACCAGTCGTTCAGCTTGGTAAAGCTACCTCACGGCTCGCTGAGATAAAAAACCTTCGAGCCGCACCCAAACTCTGGCGCGAAGGTGAATTTATTCATCCACACGATGCATGTTTCACAGCGGACGGTAGTATTTTCGTTGCAGAGTGGGTTGCGACTGGCAGAATCACAAAACTGGAAAGAATTTCATAGCGTCATTTCGAGAGAACTTTATCATGACAGATGCGAAACAGTACAGTTTCCTCTTGCTTCTTTTGATCGTACTTTCATTTCTTTTGCCACAACGCGCGCCTACCGCTGCTGGGAGTACTGTTGGCCATGACGTTCGATCTGAGACGCATGACCGACTTGAATACGACTGGCTATGTTTCGCTAATGCTGCAGATACAAATCCCTCTGCTGATCCGCCTGCATCAAATCATGCTGATACGGTTTTTCAACCCGGCCAAGATCCCCTGCCTGTAAAACCTCCTGCTGATGCCATTGTTCTGTTCGGAGATAGTCATGAAGGCCATCATCAATTCAAGAGCATGGAAGGAGATGATATTGATTGGCCCATCGAAGATGGGAGCCTTATCGTCAAAACATCAAAAACTCATTCAAATCACATCGTCTCTTCTGTCACCTTTGAAGACGCAGATATTCATGTAGAGTTTATGGTGTCTCCAAAATCTCATGGGAATAGCGGCCTCTATATTCATGGTCACTATGAAATGCAAATCCTTGATTCGTTTGGTGTTGATCCACCCACCGAGCATGATGAAGGATCTCTCTACCGCTTTGGCAAACCTCTCGTGAATGCCGCACGCCCCGCAGGAGAGTGGCAGGTGTATGATATACGATTTCGTGCACCACGACGCGACAAAGCAGGTCAAGTTACTCGCAAGGGGAGTATCACCGCCTGGCTCAACGGCAAGATCGTTCAGGAAGAAATTACCTTTAGCAAGCCTCGGTCACCATACATACCATATCGTCATGGTGTGACTGACTTTCTTCGAGGGGTTGAAAAAGAACTTCAGGAGACTGGCTCTGGGCCACTCTTTCTTCAGGATCATGGAAGCCCGACACGGTTTCGCAATATCTGGATTCGACGTCTTGCAGAAGACGATGCAACGGAGTGACTTTTTCGAACACTAATATTCTGACAGGTGCCTCACGTTATCATCACGAACAACAATCCTTTCGACATGATGAACACCTGAGCTCGGGCAATCACTTAACGCTGCAAACAGCAATGACCTCTTCCGTGATTCTTGTCATTATTTTCGAAAGGTGGCGCCATCAAGACCGTGGCTCTTCATCAGCCTGTACAGCGTGCCGCGGGGTATACCCGCGGAACGGGCAGCAGCAGAAACATCTCCTGCGAAACGATCAAGCAAGTCTGTAAGATATCCTCGCTCAAATGCTGCCACATGCCTTGCACGCTGGGCAAAAAAACCAGCCTCTTCCCCATCATCCGTATCGTCACTCACACGTTTTCCTGCGCGTGCCACGATATCATCGGGTAAGTCTTCAACTCCTACGGTCTTCGAGCGAGTCATTGCAGTTGCTCTTCGGACAGCATTTTGTAATTCACGCACATTACCTGGCCAGTGATAGCCCTTGAGTACCTGATAGGCGTCTGAAGAAAGACCACCCTCACCTCGTCCCATTTCCTGCGCAGCACGATGTGCAAAGGACTCTGCAAGAAGTCCTATATCGTCACCACGCACCCTTAAGGGTGGGAGATCTATTCGGACCACATTAATTCGATAGAACAGATCACGCCGAAACTCATCTCGGGAGACCATGCCGTCAATATCGCGTGATGTGGCTGCTACAACTCGAACATCAACTGTATTCTCCTGCCGAGCACCAACTTTCCGCACTCGTCGCTCCTGTAACACACGTAACAGTTTTGCTTGGACAGCAACAGTCAATTCGCCAACCTCATCAAGGAAAAGCGTTCCTCCATCAGCGCATTCAATCAGTCCCATCCGACGACTATCCGCTCCCGTAAACGCACCTTTTTCGTGTCCGAAAAGCTCACTCTCGAGAAGTGAATCAGGAATGGCTCCGCAATCCACTGGAACAAACGGCCCTTCTGCACGTCGACTTCGTCGGTGAATGGAACGGGCAACAAGTTCCTTGCCCGTCCCAGTCTCACCCGTGATCAGCACATCTACCGAACTGCCTGCCACCTGATCAATCACCGAGTACACTTTTTTCATGGCTGGACTCGTTCCAAGAAAATCATCAAACGAGTAAGGCTTTTCAACGACTCGACGTAATACTTGCTGAGCAGCCTTCCGCCTGGTCGTCACAAGCACACGATTCAGGGAATCCTCGAGATCCGTTTCGATGTGTGCAAAATCGAGATAATCTCCAGCACCTGCGTGAAGACACGAACGCGCAGTCGTGATACTTGGCTGTACATCCACAACGATGATTGGAACATGAGGGTCTACCGTCTCAAGAAGTTCATACAAGACTGCTTTATCGACTTCCGGACGAAGAATCACAATAACCACATCCCATGGATCACGAGACAGCGTGTCACGTGCATCTTGAATCACTCTCTCAATTCGGAGTTCGAGTGGCTGCAAGCGCGCCACCAGCCGTGCATATGGCACACTACATGCTTCTTCGGAATCAACAATAAGAATTCTAGGTTGCTGCACAAGGAGCCACTACTTCTGAAAACATTCACTCAACAATCTGATAATCGATCAACTTTGATGAACTTTTCTAGTATGACAAAGTCTCTCATATGAACTCAATCGCCCATAAACCAATGCGAACTACAACGAGCTTCTGCACAAACCACTTCAGGTTCAAGCAGCCTCCCTCTCGGCTTCAGGGCAAATTCACGTGCCTCTCTGCCATTCGCGAACTGCTTCTTTTTCCTCGTTCTGACTCTGGTACATTGCATTGGTATTTCAATGTTATTGAGGAGAGAAAAACTCGTGTCTATTGACCCGTATTCACTGTGCCCTTGTGGTCTTGGTAAGAAAATAAAATTTTGTTGTCCAGAGTTGATCGGTGATATCGATCAAATTGAAAAGCTCATTGCTGGTGACCAAATTGCTGCCGCTTTGGAACAAACAAAACGCCTTGTCCAGAAACATCCCGGCAAGGCATGGCTCCTTGCAACTCAAACAAAGCTTGAGTTGGCTTCCAATGACTATTCGGCAGCGGCAACGACAAACCATACATTTCTAGAGTCTCACCCCGATAATCCACTAGCGCTTGGTCAAGCTGCCATCATTAATGCTGTAGCAGGCAACGTTCAGGAAGCAGCAACACAGTTTGATTCAGCTCGTGAACACTGTGGCAAAGAAGTCTCTCCAGAATTTGTGCGCATCGCTGCAACACTCGTTCAGGCCGGTGCACAGGCGGGACATGTCGGCTTTGCTCAAGGGATTGTTGAATGGCTTGTTGACAAAAACCTTGGTTCTGAAGAAGAAATCCGACTGTTATCAGCCGTTGTTGGTTCCTCCGGCGTTCCACCCGCCCTTCGTACAAAAGTATCGTTTATTGCTGAAACCGGTGATGATGCCTGGCGTGCTGACTTTGAAACTGCACTTCAGCACGCGAATGCATGGAATCTGTCAAAGTCGCTAACCCTCTTTCGTAGTCTCAAAAGTATTGCTGCAAACAGTGTCGCTGTCTTCACCAACATCGCAGTGTTATGTGAACTCTTGGCAAAGCCATTCGAGTCTTCAGAGGCATGGTTAATTGTTGCAAAACTTCGTTCCGATGAGGCTGACGATGCAATTGAGGCGACCGGTCGGGCCATTGCCTTGGAAACAGAGGCTGATCCTGATCGTTCTCCGCTTATGACATTTGCACAATCAAGGGCCACTCTCGACCTTGAGGACAGTAACTCGCTTGATCTTCTCGAAGATAAGATTCGTCTCGACACGCATTGTGACCCAGCCCCTTTTAATCGATCTGAATGGGTGCAACGAGGCGCTGCGCCACCGCATTCTGTATGGCGAGTGTATGACGGTTCTATTGATCAGGAGGAGCCCGTGCGTCTTCTGGCATCACTCATGCTTTTTGGCAAACAAACCGACAAATCACCTGAAGCGGTATTGCAAGGTTTCGGTCAAGATATAGCAGCCGCTTTACCGATCGCTGAAACACTTCTCGATGCAAAGTTTTTTGCTGAGCCACCGCAGGAAGGGCTGCCTGTTGCTACTCCAACAAGTTGGCTGCTCGGAGCACAATTTCGAAGCCGGACTCCAGAAGCACCTAAAGCTCCTGATTCCGATCAAGAACCTTCAGCCTTTGACACCTATCTTGAAAAACAGCGTGTAGCTGTTCGTGAAAGATTCATCTCAGAGTGGCCAAAGACCCCTTTGCCTGAATTGCTTGGAAAAACACCGAAGGAGTCAATTGGACAAGCAGATGTTCAAATGAGAGTTGAGGCTTTGATTAATGAAGGTGAGGCAACAGCCAGACGCCCTGACATGAATGATGCATGGGCAAGAATTCGTACAGATCTAGGCATTGCTCCTTCATCTCCTGTTGAGAGCATGACACCTCTCGGCGAAGTGCCACCACTTCGATGGCATCGTCTTGTTTTTGAAAAACTGGATCTTGATCAACTTCGTGGACTTTTAGTGACCTCTATTGACGCTGGTTTTGAGCTCGCGGCTGAACGCGTTGCAAACGAACTGACATCTCGTGCGGATGCAACTCCGGCTGACCGATGGCAGTCCTATGGGTTTCTTGAACAACGTGCGACTAGTACCAATGACAAATTATCGGTTATTGCCACACTGCGCCCTCTTGCAACGGAACTCAAAGCCAATGATGGCATGCTGGATGTCGCAGAACTGCGAATCCGTCTTCAACGGGGTGATCAAAATGCGATCATGACTCTCCTTAATCACCTGCGTACCGAACACGCCAATGATCAGAAAGTACTGAGTGCGTTGGCAGAAGTCTTGATGGAGGCCGGGATTGATCTCTCGGCAATCGCAGGCGGTGCAGGCATGCCCACTCAACAGACACCCGAGCCTGGTGGAGCAGTGCCATCCTCTCCGCAGCAAACCGCTAGCACCAATGCCTCAGAGTCAGGAGGCATCTGGACTCCGGGTGGGGATCAACCAAGTACTGGCGGGGAAAAAAAGATCTGGACCCCGGACTCCTAAATGTTCGATCACCACGACATTGCCGCCATGACACGGGCGCTCACACTTGCCCGAAAAGGAGAAGGGCATGTTGAGCCAAATCCCATGGTTGGAGCTGTTGTCACCGTTTCGAATAACACAGGTGGCCATGATGTCATTGGGGAAGGGTGGCATGCAAACTTTGGCGGTCCTCACGCTGAGGTGATGGCGCTTCGGGCTGCTGGTTCACGGTCCCGTGGAGCAACACTCTTTGTAACTCTTGAACCATGCTGTCACCATGGAAAAACTCCACCATGCACAGATGCTGTGATTCAGTCTGGGATTGATCGGGTTGTCATCGCCACACTCGATCCTTTTCCTGCAGTGAAGGGAAAAGGTTTCAATGGG
>CAXFJI010000152.1:0-6649 GCA_964003275.1 uncultured Planctomycetaceae bacterium | reverse complement strand
GTTGCAGAGTCGATGGTAGCGGGAAATAGTTGGATCAATGCCCACAACGTGTTTCCTCATGGCGTGCCGTATGGTGGAGTGAATAAGAGCGGGATGGGAGGCGGAGTCAATTCAGTTGAGACGCTCTTCGATTACTGGCGCAGCCAATCTGTTGTCCGCCCATTATGAGCATGAAGAGTATGAGGCATCTCATGAGGAAGCTGGTGAGTGATGACGCCTCCGTTTGGAATCACTATGTTGTACATGAGGTTGTATGCAGCCAGATGTAATTATCGTTGGTGCTGGACTGGCTGGATTGTCATGCGCTCGTGAGCTTTCTCGCGAAGGACGTCAGGTGCTTGTGCTTGAGTCATCTGCGTGCGTAGGAGGTCGGGTTGCCACAGAGGAGGTGGATGGATTTCGTATTGATCGTGGCTTTCAGGTCTACAACGATGCCTATCCTGAAGGTCATCGTCAGTTTGATCATCATGCTCTTTCATGTGGGTATTTCGAACCGGGGGCACTCCTTTCCCAACAAGGTCGGCTGCGTTCTCTATGCGATCCGTGGCGGCAGCCCTTTGCCGCTCTGCGTTCCGTCTGTGATGGATCTATTGGCCTCTTGGATGGTTTGCGAACAGCGAGATTGCGATCGGAAGCGATTCATTTATTTCGAAGTGGGGCACTCGATCCAGACGTTGTGACGCAGGAATTTGAAAAGAGCACAATGGATGAATTGGTAGAACGTGGTTTCACAGAGTCTTTTATACAGACGTTCTTCATTCCATTTTTTGGCGGGGTGTTCTTAGAACGTCGCCTTGAAACGGCGTCTCCCGTATTTCTCTTTAACTTCGCAATGTTTGCATTGGGACGGGCATGTCTGCCTCGAGGGGGCATGAGTGCTCTTCCACATCAGATGGTAAATTATTTGCCTCAGGATACGGTCAAATTCAATTCTTGTGTTTCGAAAGCAGGACCTGGATGGGTGAGGTTACATAGTGGTGAGGAGAAAAAAGCTCGATGTGTTGTGATCGCAACAGGAGGAGTTGCGGCAGGTCATCTTCTGCCACCACCATTTGGAAATACAATGGCCATGCGACAAGACAAGTCAACGCGATTGATTGCTTTTGCAGCCCAGCAATCGCCTCTGAATCGTCCTGTCCTTCTTGTGTCGGCTGAAAAAGAAGGTGTCATCGATAATCTCTCTGTTCCATCAGATGTGGTGGCCGGATACGCCCCGCAGGGGCAGACGTTGATAACCATTTCTATTCGTCACGACTGTGACCTACATGAACAAGATCTTGTTGAACGTGTTCGAAAAGAGGCATGTGTTTGGTTTGGTCCTCAGCCATTGTCATGGAGACATTTGACAACAGTCGATGTCCGCCATGCGTTGCCGGATGAGTCGCCAGCCGCCCGCTTGAAGAGACCTGAGTCGCCGAAGCTGGTAGATGGGCTTTTTGTATGTGGTGATCACTGTCGTTCAGCTTCCATAAATGGTGCACTCAAAAGCGGGCGATTGTGTGCACAGCAGATTCTTGCCGGTGACTAAGTCGCTATGCGGTGCACGAAAACCGATGTTTTTATGGGTTAGCACATGGGCTTCTTTTCGGTTATGGTTGTATACAGGTGATTGAAACAGTTGTTTGAAACCAGCGATTGGCCAAAAATGTCCTTTGTGAGAACCGTGCCTGAAAAAGATCCCTCTTCCAGTGGGGAGGATCCGCGCGAGCGGTTGCTTGCTGCGGCGGGGAAGGAGTTTGCGGAACATGGTTTTGAGTCCGCGACCGTTCGCGATATTTGCCTTGCGGCCGGCGTCAATGTGGCCGCGGTCAATTACTACTTTGGAGACAAGGAACGGTTGTACATCGAGAGTGTCAAACATGCCCATGAGTCCCGGGTGAAGCAGGTGCCTCTGCCAGAATCACCACCGGGTCGACCACCGACGGACCGCCTTCATGACTTTATTGATAACTTTCTTGAACGAATGCTTGGCCTTGGTCGACCTCGCTGGCAGGCCAAACTAATGCTTCGGGAAATGCTTCAGCCGACGGACGCGTGTCGAGAACTTGTTGAGGATTATATCCGTCCTCATTTTGACCTGCTTGTCTCTATTCTTGACGATCTCTGTCGGAGCGAACGCTCTGAAGCGGACTTGCGTCGGATAGCGATCGGTATTTTTGGTCAGTGTTTTCTTTATCGAGCAGCAGGGGAGTGTGTTGGTATGCTCGTGCCTCCTGAGGAAATAACATCATTTCATACGCCTTCACAACTAGCCGATCACATTGCCCGTTTCACATGTGCAGCGTTAGCATCCTCTTCATCACGTGCTCCTTTTGAAGCATCTTCTCGGATTCCTAGATGACAATCTTTCAAACACTTTTACGTTGGGCATCACCGTTTCTTATTCTCGGTGCAGGGATTGGCGTCTTTCTGGCCTTGGGAAAGCAGGAGTCACCCCCTCGTGCAACGGTGGCTGCCGTGGAAGCGGTTCCGGTTGAGACGGCTGCAGTGCGCCTCGAGGAGAAGGGTATTGATATTGTGACTGATGGTGTTGTTGTGCCAATCCGAGAAGTCACGCTCGCGGCAGAAGTTGGTGGAAAAATCATTATGAAGTCGCCGTCGTGTGAGTCTGGAGAGTATGTGAAGGAAGGCACGCTTTTGCTGCAGATAGACCCCCGAGACTATGAACTCGATGTGGAACGATTGCAGCGTGAACTGAAGCAAGCGTCCCTTGCGATTGAGGAAGTTGATGAAGAAGTGAAGCAGAATGAGAGTTCACTAAAATTAGCCCAAAAACAAGTGGAGCTTGCGCACCGTGAAGTGACGCGTCTTGATGGGCTTACAGCCGAAGGCATTGTGACAAAATCAACATATGACCTGGCTGTTCGCGATGAACTGACTGCAAGCAATACGCTCAATGCTCTCCAAGGAAAGCAACGGGTTCTGGCAAAACGTCGCAATCGCTTTGTTGAGGCTGAACGTCTTGCTGAAACGAACTTGAAACGAGCTGAACTCGATCTGTCTCGAACAAAAGTGACAACACCACTGACTGGAATGGTCGTTGATGAGTTAGCTGAAGAAGATTCTTTTGTTTCAAAGGGCATGCCTTTGGTCACGGTTGAGGATACCAGTGCGGCAGAGGTAAAGCTGAGTCTCAGAATGCATGAGGTGTCTCGCTTGTGGAGTGGGCGGAAGGCGGTAGAGGCACCAGACGCCGGTCCATTTGACCTTCCTCCTACACGCGTGACTGTCATATACAAACTGAACGATCAAGAATATCAGTGGCAAGGTGTTCTAACGCGACAGGAAGGGCGAGGGCTTGATGAAAAAACACGTACCCTTCCGTGCCGAGTCCTTGTGAATGACCCTGCCGGAGTCAAAGCTATCGATCGTTATGGTGCGATGATGCCTCAGTTGCCTGCAGGAGCCCCACGAACGCTCATGAGAGGAATGTTTGTGGAAATCCGAGTGCATGTAGAGAGCGCCAGTGGCCTTGTGTCCATCCCGGAAGAAGCGCAGCGGCCCACTGGTGAAGTGTGGGTTATGCGAAACGGAAAACTTGTTGTTGTGAAACCACGCCCTTTGGCGGTCACGGGTGGTCGTGTGATTTTTGATGGCTTGGTATCAGGGCTTCTGCCTGGTGATCGTGTGGTGACCAGTCAGCTCACAAATGTTCGGGATGGCATGGCGATTGTTGAGACGCCCCGTCCAGATCGTGAGGCGACTCGGCCCACTAGCTTAGGTGGGCCTCGGGATGCATCCTGATCTGAAGATCGCTGGCAGGTTGATGTCATGAAAAAGATCATCGGCTGGACTGTACGTAATATGCCGGCGATGAACACGCTGCTTATCGCTATCCTTGCAGTGGGTGTGATGAGCTTTGCGTCTATGCGGCGAGAAGTGTTTCCAGATTTTGAGCTTGAAATAGTCCTCGTGTCGGTGCCGTATCCAGGCGCATCTCCTGAAGAGGTCGAGGAGGGAATCTGTCAAAAGATTGAAGAAGCATGCAGAAGTGTGGCAGGCATCAAAAAACTCACGAGTGTTGCTCAAGAGGGAAACGGTTTTTGTGTCATTGAGCTTCAGGAGGATGTAAAAGATGTCCAGAAAACACTTGGTGAAATCCGCTCAGAAGTTGATCGAATTCCGAGTATGCCGGAACTAGCTGAGGATCCGAAGGTGGAGCAAGTTACGCTTCGTCAGCCAGCAATCAAAGTTGGTGTTCTTACCCCGCAGGACAATCCAACGCCAGAGAGTGAGTTGCGAGATGTTGCTGAACGAGTGCGAGACGAACTCCTCTCGTTGCCTGCAGTATCGGCAGCGAATCTTCTTGGGGCGAAAGAATATGAGATCGATATCGAAATCTCAGAGGAGACGCTAAGAAAATATGATCTTTCGTTGCAGAAAGTCGCAGCCATTGTTCGGCGTGAAAATCTCGAATTGCCGAGTGGCACGATACGCAGTGAGAGCGGTGAAATACTGCTTCGTGGAAAGAATAAACGATACGTGGGTGAAGACATTGCTCGATTACCACTTGTGACGTTACCGGACGGTCTTGTTCTTACGGTAGGTGATCTTGGCACGGTGCGAGATGGTTTTGCTGATATTGCTGCCTCGAACCAAATCAATGGTCGAGATGGAATGGTCATTTCGATCGATCGTAGTTCTGGGGAAGATCTGCTTGCGATGGCCAGGGTTGTGCGTGAGTATGTTGCAGCGACACAGCTTCCAGATGGCTATGAGCTAGTGACATGGGCCGATCAATCAGTCGATGTTCAAGATCGACTCGAGATGCTCGTTGGAAACGGCCTTACGGGATTGGCGATCGTATTCGTGATTTTGTCTGTTTTTCTCAATCTGAAAATTGCTTTTTGGGTTGCCTTGGGAATTCCTTTTTGCATGCTCGGTTCTGGAGCCATGATGTACCTTACGGACCAGACATTGAACATGCTTTCGATGTTTGCTTTTCTCATGGCGATTGGCATCGTGGTCGATGATGCTGTTGTTGTAAGCGATAATATCGAGAGACACAGGAGATTGGGAAAGAGTCTTGTTGCAGCTGCAATTGATGGCACAGTGGAAGTTGTCCCCAGTGTAATTTCTAGTGTGCTGACAACGGTTATCACATTCCTGCCATTGTGTTTTGTGTCGGGTGTCATGGGGAAATTTATTGCTGTGATGCCGTTTGCATTTATCACCGCACTTTTGATGTCATTGGGAGAATCACTTCTTATTCTTCCTGGCCATCTTGCTCACGAAAAGAATCTTATTTTTGATATTTTGGGATTTGTGCTTTGGCCTTTTCGCTTTCTGTTAGGACTTCTCCGAGGAGTTCAGGAAGGGTGTGATCGGTCGCTGAAGTGGTTTGTTCGCACGATCTATACTCCCATGCTTGATCGAGCGATTGACTATCGTTGGAGTACCCTGGCGACAGCAGTCGGTGTGTTATTGATTTCCGTTGGTATTGTTCGAAGTGGGATCACGCCCTTTTCACTCTTTCCAAAAATTGATGCGAATCGGCTCAAGGCAAAGATTCTGTATCCAGACGGAACACCAGCAAGCGTCACAGAAGAAGCCACGCTTCGACTTGAGGAAGCTGCTTATGAGACAGCACGAAGACTTTCCTCGTCGGACAAACCTCTTGTGGAAATTGTCCATCGGGCAGTAGGGCAAATAACCTCTGCTGGAGAAGTCGGTCCAGATGCCAGGGCAAGTGGCAGTCATGTCGGCGCAGTAAACCTGGAGTTGGTGGACGGAGAGCAGCGGGACGTAACAAGTGAAGAATTCATCAGTATGTGGAGAGAATTGGCTGGTAAATTTCCTGGCACAGAGAGCCTTTTGTTTGGAACGGAAAACATTGGGCCAGGCGGGAAAGCAGTAGAGTTTAAGCTGCTTGCTCCATCTGATCCTGATTCTGTTCAGCAATTGGAAGCAGCTGTTGAACGGTGCAAGGACTGGCTTGCGCAATACCCTGGAGTGATTGATATTGATGATGACTCTCGCCCCGGAAAGTGGGAGTACCGAATTCGAGTCAAGCCACGAGCCGAGGCCATGGGAGTGTCTCTTGCTGATTTGGCTTCGACGATTCGAGCAAGTTATTACGGTGAGGAAGTGATGCGTCTTCAGCGTGGTCGACATGAGGTCAAACTGATGGTTCGCTACCCACGAGAGGAAAGACGAAACTTCGCTACGCTCGATGATGTTCGTGTAGAAGGACCTGATGGCATTAAACGCCCAGTGACAGAGTTGGCCGAAATATCTGTTCAACGCGGGTATTCTGAGATCAACCGTCTGAGTCAGAAGCGATCGATTACGGTCATGGCTGATATTGATGTCACCAGGAGTTCGCTGACAAGTTCTCAGGTGACTGGGGATATGGAGAGACGGCTCATGCCAGATCTTCTCAAAGACTTCCCGGCCGTTCGTGTCCGATGGGAAGGTGAGCAGGAACAGACGTTTGAATCACTTCGAAGTCTGGGAACCGGTTTTATTGTCGCTCTTTTCGCAATGTTTGTTTTGCTCACGATGGAGTTCAAATCATACCTGCAGCCATTGCTCATCATTGCCATTATTCCCTTTGGGTGTGCAGGAGCTGTATTCGGCCATGCCATCCTGGGAATGCCACTCACTATCTTTAGTATGTTTGGTCTTGTCGCGCTGGCCGGTGTTGTTG
>CAXFJI010000151.1:0-6661 GCA_964003275.1 uncultured Planctomycetaceae bacterium | reverse complement strand
TGGACCGTGGAGCCCTGTGGCGGCGGGAGACTATGCAGCTGGACCATCTCATGTGCTTCCAACGGGAGGGACTGCCAGATTTGCTGCTGGCCTGTCAGCAAACCATTTCCTGAGAAGCAGCAGCATTTTAGAGCTCTCCCAGGCTGATCTGCAGTCCATGGCAGAGGATATCAGACTCCTTGCGGACGTAGAGGGGCTGACTGCCCATCGCCGCAGTGTCGAGGCTAGAATGGCGAAATAGGACGGTCCTGCCCCGTATTGATCATTCAGGACCCATGCGTGGGGTCTCTGCGGTCTTATGAGCGGGAACTGCATGCATGCCGGCCCGTGCTGCTGCAAGACGTTCTTACCGGCTATAACGATTGTACGGAATACATTCCGAACCAATGCAGTGAGGTACTATTTCTTGTACCAACAAAGACAACATGACGAATGTATCACCCAAAACTTCTGTTGCATCACAAGTCCGCAGGAATATTGCGGAATTGTCTGGTTATGCTCCAGGAGAACAACCGCAGGGTGGCAAATGGATCAAACTCAACACAAACGAGAATCCCTATCCCCCATCTCCTGCCGTGAGTCGCGCACTCATTGCTACAGCTAGTGGTTCGTCACTTGCAAAGTACCCAGATCCGCTCGCTACTGCCTTTCGCATGCGCGCTGCAGATGCTTTTCGTGTCAGTCCTGAGATGATCATTTCTGGAAACGGTAGCGATGACATCCTTACAATGCTTATTCGCACATTTGTTGGGGAGGGGGAATGCCTGAGGACACCCTCTCCAAGCTACATCCTTTACAGCACCCTTGCTGAAATCCAGAACGCCGTCCATGAAGCATTTACGTTCAACGCAGATTGGTCTCTGAGTGACGATTTCGCAAATCCTGATACAAAGGATGGAACGCCTCTCAAACTCGCAATCATTGCAAATCCAAATAGTCCTTCTGGCACTGTGCTTTGTCCTTCCCGTATTCTTGAACTTGCTGAGCAACTTTCTTGTCCACTTGTGGTCGATGAAGCTTATGCTGATTTTGCAGAATCCAACTGCATGGACCTTGTGACAAAGAATAAACGCATTATTGTCACACGCTCACTGAGTAAGTCCTATGCACTCGCAGGTCTTCGTTTTGGCTTTGCGGTTGCACATCCTTCAATTATTGAACAGATGCAAAAGGTAAAAGATTCTTACAACTGTGATACTCTCTCAATCGCTGCTGCCACAGCTGCTATTGATGACCATGACTGGCTGGCTAACAACCGAAAAAAAATACTTTCAACTCGCCACCGACTGGTCGCGAACATGCAGAACATGGGCTTCGATGTGACAGACAGCCAGGCTAACTTTGTGTGGTGCACTCACCCCCAAAGACCACTCAAACCCATCTTTGAAACCCTGAAACAGCACGGGGTTTTGATTCGGTATATGCAATACGCCGACTGGGGCGATGGTTTGCGTATCACTGTTGGTACTGATGAAGAGATTGATGTATTCGTGGATATCATGAAAACACTCTAGGTGCTGAGACGAGGAGATCCATCATGTGTCGAAGAGCAACAATTAAGCGAAAAACGAATGAAACAGAAATCGTTTTGTCCATTAACTTGGATGGAACTGGTTCTGCAAAAGTAAATACAGGCCTTGGATTCTTTGATCATATGCTAACCTTGGTTGCAGGACATGCTCTTATTGATCTAGACGTTCATTGCAGTGGTGACCTTCATGTTGATGGCCACCATTCAGTTGAAGATGTTGGCCGTGCATTTGGTACTGCACTTAAAGAATGCCTGGGAGACCGTTCTGGCATTCGGCGCTATGGGCATGCGATCGTCCCAATGGACGAATCTCTTGTTACTGCTGCAGTTGACCTCGGTGGTCGAAGTACCTGTGTTATTGATGTGGTTTTTCCTGCACCGACAATCGGCACTTTTGACACCGAACTGGTAGAAGTCTTTTGGGAAAGCGTGGCGGCTACAGCTGGCGCAAATATTCACGCCGTACTTCACCATGGAAAGAATGGTCATCACATCGCAGAAGCCGTCTTCAAGGCAGCTTCACGAGCAATTCGTACAGCTGTTGAAAATGACCCTCGTCAGAATGGTATCGCAAGCACCAAGGGTACTCTTACGATGGACTAGCCACGGGGCGCCGATCACTCGTTGACAAATGTTTCGAGAAATCTCGCCAGACTGTGGAAATCACTGCCTCTTTCAACAAATCGTACAACAGTCACCAGCGTTTGAGGATCGATCAGTTCTTCAAATGGGACGTAGTTGAGATCAAGCTGCCCGGAAACACTGACCATCACACCATTCAAACCACGCTCTGCAAGAGCACGGTACCCTCCCACCCCAAGCTGACTGCCAAGCATGACATCAAAGGCATGTGGTTTTGCACAACGGGCTTCATAACCCAATTGCAGTCCAACTACCTTCCTCGAGCGACTGGTTTGTCGGCTATATTCTGCCGAAACAAGTTTTGCAAACATGCGTCCCAACTGAACATCTGTAATCGAAATATGCCCATGATCATCACGAGTAATTCCTTCTAAGGACTTTGCGGGGAGGTATTCCGCCAATCCCTCTGCCATGACAATCACACCATATTGCTTGCCTTCTTTCTCTTCACGAACAAGCATTGTTTTGACTATCCGCCTGACTACCTCCTCGATATTCATGACTGGCTTCACGCAGGTTGTACCATCAGCATCGACGACTGATTCTTCATCACGGTATTTGCCATGAATATCCTCGACGCTAATTACAAGACTTGCTTCTCCTGCAATTGCGGCTCCGTACGAAAGCCAACCAGCACTCCGCCCCATGGTTTCACACAAAAAGTATGATCGACTTGCTTCAGCGTCATAAAGGAGATTACGGATTTCACCGCCGAGCGTATCAACAGCAGTAAAGTATCCAAACGTAAAGTCGATACCCATGTAGTCGTTGTCAATTGTTTTTGGAAGATGAACCACTGGAATACGCTGCGCGCCCTCAGGAAGACGATCCTGATAGAGCTTGAACTTATTGGCTGTTTTCAGCGTATCGTCGCCTCCGATGGAGATTAATGCTTCAACACCTAAAGAACGAAGGCCCTCATAGACATTTTTGAGTGGCCCAACGCGATCAGGATCTTCAAAGTGATCCGGAGATGAGATGTGCTTTCCGGGATTTGTCCTTGCTGTCCCGATCATGATGCCCTGACCGGAACGAGTTCGTTTGAGAAATTCAGGAGTAACACGGATATAGTCACGGCCTTCTACAAGTGGTGCAGACGATGAGTAATCAGCCAACGATGAATACCCATGCTTCATGCCAATCACTTCAGTTCCATTACGCATGAATGAGGTGGCTGCGGTTGAAATCACAGCATTCGCGGCAGGCGCAGGACCACCAGCAAATAGAATTGCAACTCGACGAAACTTATGAATGGCCTGAGGGGGAGGAGAGAGAGATTCAGTCACTGTACTTCCTTATTTCGCAAGAACAACGCGCTCAACAAACGTTGTATCGACCTGTGCGTCATGAAACGCTGAATTTTTCAAGAGTTCAAGATGAATCGGAACTGTTGTCTTGATTCCTCCAACTCGTAACTCACGCAGCGCACGGATCATGGTATCAATGGCTTGTTCACGAGTCGGCTGATGAACAATCAATTTTCCAATCAGAGAATCATAATATGGTGGCACAACATAGCCAGAGGCCACATGGGAATCCCATCGCACACCGAATCCCCCAGGGGGAATTATTTGTTCAATTCTTCCTGGACACGGCCTGAAATTTGCGGATGGGTCTTCGGCATTAATCCGACACTCAATTGCATGACCACGAGGAACAATATCTTTTTGACTGAGACTTAGCTTTTCTCCCGCAGCTACTTGGATCTGAGACTTAAGCAGATCAATACCCGTAATCATTTCACTCACAGGATGCTCCACCTGAATACGAGCATTTATTTCAATAAAGTAGAAATTGTCTTCTTGATCAACAATAAACTCGACTGTTCCCGCTGAGTGATATTTTGCCGCTTTCGCGAGCCGAACCGCTGCGTCAGCCATCGCTTGTCGTGTTTCTTGTGGTAGCCTCGGAGAGGGACTTTCCTCTATCAACTTTTGATGTCGGCGTTGCGTGGAGCAATCTCGCTCCCAAAGATGCACAATATTCCCATGCTGATCACCAAGTATCTGTATTTCAACATGGCGAGGTCGCTCAATGTACTTCTCAATATATATTCCAGGATTACCAAAAGCCGCTTGTGCCTCAGCTGAGGCCTGCTGCCAAGCACTTGCAAGAGACAGGTCATTGGCAGCAACCCGCATTCCTTTCCCCCCACCTCCTGCGGTCGCTTTTAACAAGACAGGAAAACCAATGTCTCGAGCGACTTTGACCGCTTCCTGCTCACCAGAAATGATCCCGTCACTCCCTGGCACCGTTGGAACGTTTGCTTCTCGAGCAAGCGCTCTTGCCGAGTTTTTATCCCCAACCTGTTCCATTGCCTCAGGCGTTGGGCCAATAAATCCAATGTCACAAGAACGACACACTTCTGCGAAGTGAGAGTTCTCTGACAAAAAACCATAGCCGGGATGAATGGCCTGCACATTACCAATTTCAGCTGCACTGATCACTCGATCAATACGAAGATAACTGTCTGCTGCGCGCGCCGGACCTACACAAATTGCTTCATCTGCAAAATCCAAATACGGTGCATCACGATCAGCCTCACTAAAGATCGCAACTGTTTCGATGCCAAGCTCACGGCAGGCACGAATCACTCGTAACGCAATTTCACCTCGGTTTGCTACCAATATCCTTTTAAACATCAATTCCTGCCCAATGCTCGAAAGCTCTTTCTACGTGAAGAACACCTAGCGTGTCACTCATGCTTCAGGATCAACTTTGATGAGCGGCTGTCCAAACTCAACTGGAGCACCGTTCTCAACAAGAATCGCAACAACCTGCCCAGAGACACCAGCAGGAATTTCATTAAACACTTTCATGGCTTCAACAATACAGACGGTCTTTTCTGGACCAATGCGATCACCAATTTTCACAAAAGGTGCTGAATCTGGACCACTTGCTTGATAAAACGTTCCAACCATCGGGCTGGTAATCTCTAGCATTTTATCGTCAGCTTGCTCATCCTGACCATGTACTGGTGTCGGTGCCGATTGGACAGGAGGATTTTGTGCGGGACCTGCTGCCATGACGACATCACCTCCCCGCTTTAGACGTACGGCTGTCTCTCCCTGTTTAAGATCTATCTCTGATAAATCGTGCTCTTTCATGAGCTCGATTAGCTTAGTGACCTTTTTGACATCGAAAATATCTGTTCGGGACTGTGCAGGGCTCATATTTGTCGCCTAGGGTTGAAAACCAGGTGGATTTCGCGGCGAAGGTAGCCCCTCAGAGACGTTTCAGTCAAGGTAATGATAGAAAATGCTTTTCTTGTCTCCAAAATCCCTTGGGAATTTTGGCAAAACCATGCCCAAATCTGCCTCAGAAACACCCCCTGATTTGCCAAAGTTGGCCAAACGTGACAGGTTCGCCAGTAAACGTGACTATGGTCGAGTCGCCATTGTGGGGGGTGCATCAGGCATGCCAGGTGCACCAGCATTGGCAGGAATGGCAGCTCTTAGAAGCGGGACTGGGCTTGTCGAACTACTTGTCCCCGAGACCGTCACTGCAATCACTGCCTCATATGACCCATGTCTGATGACATATGGCCTTCCTGCCGATTCTTCTGGAACGTTCTCCTTAAGGGCTGCAGACGCTCTCCTCGAACGTCTCGCGAAAGCATCAACCGTTGCAGTAGGACCGGGTCTTGGTCGCTCAGAGGCAACTGTTGCGCTTGTGAAGACTTTATGGCACGAACTGACTCAACCAACCGTCTTTGATGCTGACGCACTCTGGGCATTAGCTCAGAGTGATTTCAAGACACTCTCCCACCACGCTGGAATCAGAATTCTTACACCTCATGCAGGAGAGATGCTTCGGTTACTTGGTCATTCTTCAACAAAACAATATGAACGCAATTGGCTCGAACAAAAGGCACAAGACATGGCAGAAGTCACCCGTTCTCTCATTGTACTCAAGGGTCACTCAACACTAATTACCGATGGAGCAATAAAAAAGCATAACGAGACCGGCAACCCTGGTATGGCAACAGGTGGAACAGGCGATGTCCTTACTGGTATTATTGCAGCGTTGCTGAGCCAGGACTTTCCACCGTTTGACGCATCTCGCTTAGGAGTATGGGTGCATGGTAGAAGTGGTGATTTGGCATCTCGATATCTTGGAGAAATATCAATGACTGCTCGAGATCTTGTTTTGTATTTACCTCAAACATTTCAGGCAGTCATACAATCTCAATCATGACGTGTGTGTACGAATACGATGTGTTGGTGATCGGTGCAGGACATGCTGGTGTGGAAGCGGCCTGTGCAGCAGCTCGACTTGGCGCACACGTCGCACTGCTTTCTGCAAATCTCGACACTGTTGGCCAGATGAGTTGCAATCCAGCCATCGGAGGTGTTGGAAAAGCACAACTCGTCCGAGAGGTTGATGCATTAGGCGGCGTTATGGGAGAAGCCATCGATATCTCCGGAATTCAATTTCGGGTCCTCAATCGCTCAAAGGGACCAGCGATGCATGGCCCACGAGCACAGG
>CAXFJI010000150.1:0-6668 GCA_964003275.1 uncultured Planctomycetaceae bacterium | reverse complement strand
ATCAGAAGGGGAGTGGCTATCTTCAAACATGGCGGCGTTATAGCAAACAACTACGCTACCGACACAGGCTGATTATTTCGGCCTTGCCTCTCGAAATAGCCAGGGTCGATTTTCTTCAGTTCCTCCGTAACCGCAGCAACTGTTCGCCGGATCTGGTCATCCGTATGCTGCGATGTAATGAAAAAACGAAGTCGAGCTGCTTTCTCCTCGACTGCGGGATAGAGGATAGGCTGGACATTGATTCCTCGTGCAAAAAGTGCTCGTGACAGCTTCAAGCTATTGATTGAACTCCCAAGAATGACTGGCACAACGCCGGACATGGAAGAGTCACCTGTATCGAGCTTGTTTTCCGCTGCCAGTTCGAGGAACAATTTGGCATTCGCCTGCAATTGAGCGACCCGGCCGGGCTCTCGCTCCAATACTCTCAGAGCCCCAAGAGCAGCTCCGGCAGCTGCCGGAGGGAGACCGATCGAGTAGACAAAACCAGGGACTGTATATTTCAGCCAACGAACGAGAGTCCTTGAACCCGCAATATATCCACCACAACTCCCAAAAGCTTTTGAAAGTGTGCCCATCCAGATGTCGACATCAGATGCATCGACACCGAAGTGCTCGCCAATGCCACGCCCACGACTACCCATGACTCCAATCGAATGAGCCTCATCAACCATGAGAAGAGATTTATGCCTTTTGGCCAAACCAATGAATTCAGGCACATTTGCATAGTCTCCGTCCATGCTATAGATGGCCTCAACAACAACGAGTACCCTTCGATACTGGCTTCGTATTTGACTGAGAAGTTTCTCTGCAGCTTTGAAATCATTGTGAGGAAAAGGCCGTCGTCTTGCCCCGGACAGAATGGCACCCTGAAGAATACTGTTGTGGGCCAAGGCGTCATGAAATACAAGATCTCCCGGACCAACGACATGTCCGATAACGGTTTCATTCGTGGCATGACCACCCACAAACGTGACCGCATCCTCCGTCCCAACAAGCCGAGAAATTTCACGTTCTAGTTCTTGGTGAATGGTCTTTTCACCAGATACAAGCCGACTCGCAGACACACTCGTACCAAAACGATCGATCGCCGACTTCGCTGCAGCAATTACCTGAGCATCACCGGACATGCCAAGATAGTTGTAGCTTGCCCAGCTCACCATTTCTCGACCCGCGATTGTTGTACGATCATTTGTAAGACCCTCGTGAACACTGAAGTATGGATCTTCAAGACCGGCATCTCGAACCATTGAGAAGTTCTGTTCCAGTGCTCGAACTTCAGGAAAGTCTTGCACGCGATAGGCATCGGATGGAATCTCTGCCACAATTCCAGCCGCTTTGACGTCGGGACGACCATCAGAAGGCATGTAGTCAAGAATGGCTTCAGATACCTCGCGACAAGTCTCAATTTCTGGAAGAATCTGTTCTGGAAAACGGCCTCCAAAAGCCTCTTCAAGACTGGCGACGATTTCCATCCGTTCCAATGAATCAAGACCAAGTTCAACAATATTCGTATCGATGGTGAGGTTTGCAGCTCGCTCTTTGGCAACGCGACGAACATGGTCAAATACCGTCTGGACAACCTCTTGAGGTAACTCACGGTCAGGGCGGTGAGATCGAGTAGTCTCACCAACGGGACGCTGTCGAGCCAGTCGTGGAGACTCAGACACTGGCTTCGATTCTGAGGTGGACAACCAACCAATGTGTTGCGCTACGACGTCTAATGAATTATCAAGGAATCGTTGTTTACAGGCATGACGTTGAATTTTACCGCTGGATGTTTTTGGAACACTATTCGGCCTTACACACACGATGGCTTCGACTGCAACTTCTTGCTCAGTTGCTAATCTCTTTCGAATGGCCTCGAAGGCTGATGCAACCTCATGGGATTCACGACGACCCCTTTCAAATTCCGCTACAACAACAACCCGTTCACGGCCATCGATTTCCACAGCAAAAGCTGCAATTGATCCTGCTCGCACAAGGGCTGTCGATTCAGCAACAGCATGTTCAATATCCTGCGGGTAATGGTTGCGCCCCCGGATGATAATAAGATCCTTTAATCGACCGGTAACAAAGAGCTCCCCATTATCAAAAAAGCCAAGATCACCAGTCCGCATATACGGGCCTGGATTTGGTCTCCACCGTGTGACATTCCCATTTTCTTCCTCAACACTGTTATCGGCGAGCATCGCACCAAATGTCTCTGATGTCTCAACAGTACGATTCCAATACCCTTGAGCAACACTTGGCCCACTGACCCATATCTCGCCAATTCTGCCAGGCGATAGAGATTCACAGGTTTGAGGATCAACGATAAGAACGTCCTGTCCGTCCAATTCACGTCCACTTCCCACAAGTCGACGATTCAATGCATTTTCACTGGCAACGGACACAGAACCCGTCTCAATCGATGATGCATCAAATGAACGAATGACGGGTGTTTCAAACTTCATTCCTCCCGTCACCATCAATGTACTCTCAGCGAGCCCATAGCACGGATAAAAAGCCTCTCGGCGGAAACCACTTACTGCAAAGGCTTCGCAAAAGGCATCAATAGTCTTTGCCCGAACAGGCTCAGCACCATTGAACGCTAGAGACCAACTTGAGAGGTCAAGTGAAGCCCGCTGTTCAGGTGTTGTCTTTCGTATACATAACTCGTAGGCAAAGTTCGGGCCTCCGCTAATAGTTGCTCTGTAACGAGAAATCGCCTGAAGCCACCGCAAAGGCTTTTGAAGAAAAGCAACAGGTGACATGATGACGTTAAACTTCCCGCCGTAGAGAGGGACGAGAATTCCTCCTATGAGCCCCATATCATGAAAACTTGGAAGCCAAAAAACTCCTGACTGACTTCGAGTAATCTCAAAGGCCTGCATGATACGGAGGGAATTATGTAGAAGGTTTTCATGCGAAAGCATCACGCCTTTCGGGACACCTGTCGAACCACTTGTGTACTGAAGAAAAGCCAAGGTATCCCCATCGATATCCGGACGCTGCCAACGATCGGAGAATATGGGTTCAACTTCACTGTCTACTTTCCAAATAAGGTCTTCAAGACTTGGTGCTGATTGCCGGAGGCCATCAAATCGATCTAGGACATCTCGCGTTGTGAGAGCAACGGAGGCATTCGCATCCTTGGCAATGGCCTCAATTCGCTCAACCGAACGATTTTTGCGGGGAGGATATGCTGGGACAGCAACCGCTCCACCGTACAGGCAGCCCATAAACGCTGCAATGAAATCCAGACCCGAAGGGTAGAGCAACAGAACTCGCTTACCTTTCATGCCTTCATCAATAAGCCACGCTCCAACTGCTCGAGCCTTTCGATCAAGTTCCGAATACGTGATGTTCAGTTCTTCACTTTCACCATCAACAAGGAACGTAAAGGCCCGATCATGCGGCCTGTAGGATGCCCGCTGTCGAAGAAGATCGACAATTGTTGGGGCGATCGACGCTTCTGAGGTAGATACTGGATTCACGAACCTACTCGTCCTAGCTAGTTCCTACTGCCTGCAACAGCCATTCAATAAACCATTCGGCACGTTCCGTCGTCCCACACCACATTCTATGCCTCAGCCCCAAACAACCGGAAGTTCCCGTTTTTATCCGGGGCTAGAGGCTAGTTTTTTCCTTTTCCGAACCGATCATGCGGCTTGTGTCGACAATGACAGTCATTCACTCTTTTGATGTCTGACTAAAAAACTCGTTTTCTAAATCAATGAATAGATCAGGCGAGATGTCCTCTGCACGAATCTTTTCAGGAAGGTTGAGGGCTGCATAGAGTTCTTCAATGGCACGCACTGCCGATTGTTTCTGTTTGCCACCAGCCATACGTAGTAAGACTCCCCTGAGCACTTTTCTACGGTGGCAAAAGACATCACGAACAAACGCATGAAACCGTTTGGAGTCCGCCAGTGATGATCGGCGTACTTCACTGAGATCAAGTCGGACAATAGCAGAATCAATTTTTGGTCGAGGCCAGAAGACCGACGGGGGTAAGACACGTACTATTTCTGCCTCACACTGACAGCCAATCCAAACGGACAATGCATTGTACGACGATGATCCAGCCGATGCTGTCATTCGTTCTGCCATCTCTTTTTGGACCGTCACAGTTGCCGCATCAAATGCTTTTGGCTGCAGAAGTAGATTGGATATGACAGGGGTAGCCACACAATATGGCAGGTTTGCTACAAGAAGAAGACGACTCTCTGGTTGTTCACAACGTGCTTTTTCAATTTCTCTCACCACACATGGAGCAAGCACGTGCTTGCCAGCAAGCACATCGCCCTCAACAAGCACTACGTTGTCATGATCAATCAATCTTTCACGGGCAAGTTGTGCCAACCTCGGATCAATTTCCACTGTGACAACACGACGTGCCGTCCTTGCTAGACGCTCTGTGAGCGCACCTGTGCCAGCACCAACTTCAAGAACGATATCCGTTGGGAGTACCGCAGCGGTCTTCTCGAGAAGATCGAGGAGATTGAGATCCACGAGAAAATTCTGCCCACGACGAGAATCAATCTGAAACCCTACCTGAGAAAAAAGCTCTTTCAGATATCCTGTCGTCTGCCGCACAGCTGACTTTGAACCACCGTCGTTCATTGTGCAACCTCCCGAGATGCAAGCCAACGATCGACGTACTTGAAAACAAGATCTGTTTCAAGATTCACTGCATCACCTTCTGCGAGAGACCCAAGCGTTGTATTCGCAAGTGTGTGTGGAATCAAAGCTACACTAAAGGTCGATGGGGTTACCTCGCACACCGTAAGACTCACTCCATCGATTGCGACAGAGCCTTTGGACGCCATTTGCTTCAACAGGGCAGGGGATGCAGAGAAAAAACACGTAAGCCAGTCACCTTCTTGTTGACGAGAATGCAGGTGACCAAGACCATCGATATGCCCCGTCACAAGATGTCCACCCAGTCTGTCCGAAAGCCGCAACGAACGCTCAAGGTTAACCAAATCTCCCTCATTGAGGTTTCCGAGGGTTGTTCGTTCAAGCGTCTCTGGCCCTGCCTGAAATTCAATCCGGCCATCCTTCATTCGCACCACAGATAAACAGCAACCATTTGTGCAAATACTCTCTCCTAAAGCAACTTCTCCAGCTATTGAGTGTGCTTCAACAATCAGCCGTTTGCCCGGTGGTTCGTCAATGACTGACTGAATTCGACCGAGTGATTCAACAAGTCCAGTAAACATAGCGTAATGTGTTGTGTATGAAGGAAACGGTTCCAGACATCATGAGGATAGTCTCAGTCGGCATCTCCGACCACGGTCTTGCGTGACTTTCGTCTGCTGGCACAATTGCAGGCTCAATCAAACGTACATTCTCAAAAGATCCAACCATTTCGAAAGGCCCTGCTCATGTCTTCCATTGTTGACATCCATGCCCGTCAAATTCTCGACAGCCGAGGCAACCCCACAGTCGAGGTTGATGTGGCTCTTGCAGACGGTGCCTTTGGCCGAGCCGCCGTTCCATCTGGTGCCAGTACAGGCGCCCACGAGGCATGGGAAAAGAGAGACGGAGACACTGCAACCTATTTAGGTAAAGGCGTCCTTGAAGCTGTAGAAAACATCAATACACAAATCGCAGAGGAACTCGAAGGCTGTGACGCCCTTGATCAAGAAGCCATTGACCAACGCATGCTTGAACTGGATGGCACGCCTAACAAAAAAAATCTTGGAGCTAATGCCATCCTTGGTGTTTCAATGGCAGTCGCTCATGCAGCGGCTGAACACTGCAGTCTTCCTCTCTATCGCTATCTTGGTGGCACAACCGCTCGAATCCTTCCAGCACCGATGATGAATATTATCAATGGGGGAGCCCATGCGGATAACCCACTTGATGTACAGGAATTTATGGTCATGCCCCTTGGTTTTGATTCTTTTGCTGATGCTCTTCGTGCAGGGGTTGAAACATTTCACGCACTCAAAAAAGTACTCCGTGATAAAAAGCTCTCAACCGCCGTTGGTGATGAAGGAGGCTTTGCACCTCACATTGAAACCTGCTCAGCAGCGCTGGACGTCATTCTGACTGCCATTGAAAATGCTGGGTACAAACCAGGGGAAGAAATCTGCATTGCTCTTGATGTAGCTGCCACAGAACTATTTGATTCCAAAACTGAAACATACTCTATCGAGGGAAAGAACCTCGACTCTGCTGGTATCGTAGATTTTTTTGCTGACCTTGCTCAAAAATATCCCATCATGTCAATCGAGGATGGTTGTTCTGAAGACGATTGGAAAGGCTGGGGGCTCCTTACCCAGAAACTGGGAGAAAAAGTTCAGCTGGTGGGTGATGATCTCTTTGTGACAAACTCAGAACGTTTATCACGGGGGATTGCGGAGGGCGTAGCAAATAGCATTCTGGTCAAAGTAAATCAAATTGGCACCCTTACGGAAACAATACAAGCAGTTTCTCTAGCACACCGATCTGGCTACACATCCATTGCCAGTCATCGCAGTGGTGAAACCGAAGATGCGACCATCGCAGACTTGGCTGTTGGCCTTTCAACTGGCCAAATCAAGACCGGTTCAGCATCGCGGAGTGATCGAATAGCAAAATACAACCAGCTGCTTCGCATTGCAGAGTCACTCGGTGACGGTGGATCCTATGCTGGCCGGGATGTACAGGCTCGCTAGCCGGGAATCTGAGAAATTACA
>CAXFJI010000149.1:0-6676 GCA_964003275.1 uncultured Planctomycetaceae bacterium | reverse complement strand
CCATCCTCAGCCATGTAATCAATCAGACGTGCCCCTCGTCCATACCCAACACCAAGTGACCGCTGAAGGAGAGAGACGCTTCCCCGACCTTCTCGGATGATGACTTCCACCGCCGCCTCATACAGTTCATCCCGATCTTTATTGAGTCCACCACCCTTGGCATTATCTCCGGAAGACGCTGGCTGAAGATTGACTAGCTCTGCTGCATATTGCGGCTCTGATGTGCCAACAGCTCCCATGACGCGGCTGATTTCATCGTCACTTACAAACGTCCCCTGACCACGAAGAATAAGACTCGTTCCAGGAGATAGGAAGAGCATGTCACCATTACCAAGCAATCGTTCCGCGCCACACTCATCAAGGACAACTCGACTGTCGGTTCTACTTGCTACCTGAAAAGCAATTCGTGCAGGCAAGTTACTCTTGATAAGACCTGTGATGACATCCACTGTGGGCTTTTGTGTAGCAAGAATAAGATGAATGCCAACCGCTCGACTCTTCTGCGCCAGTCGAATGATATGCTGCTCGATTTCCTTTCCTGCTGTCATCATCATGTCAGCAATTTCATCAGCAATCATAACAATGTAAGGCATCGTAGAAGGAATTTTTTCTGCTTCTTCCGCTGTCTCCGGCTTGACTCGCTCGAGAATTTTTTCACGGCCAAGAGTGTTGTACTGGGAAAGATGACGAACGCCTGCCTTTGCAAGCAAGGTATAACGCTCTTCCATCTTTTCAACCGCCCAAGCAAGGATTGCCTCAGCCTTTTTCATGTCCGTTACGACCGGATGCATCAGGTGGGGGAGTGACTTATAGGGTGTCAACTCCACCATTTTCGGATCAATCATGAGCATTCGAACTTCATCCGGCCGCCGAGTCATCAGCATGGATGTAATAATTGAGTTGAGACACACTGATTTTCCAGTTCCTGTCCGCCCAGCAATCAATAGATGTGGAAGGGCTGCCATGTCTACAACCATAGGATTACCAGCAACATCTTTCCCAAGATAAATCGGGATTTTCATTGTCCGGCTTTTTGATTGTGTCTCCTCAATCACTTCACGGATCCGAACCATTTGCCGTGACGTATTTGGAACTTCTATGCCGACAGAGTTTTTACCTGGAATCGGCGCAACAATCCGCACACTCGGCACCCTCAGTGCAATGGCAAGGTCATCACCAAGATTGGTGATTTTGGCAAGCCTAAGCCCCGCCTCAAGTTCAATTTCATACTGGGAAATCACTGGTCCTGTTTCAATTTCGACAACGCGCACCTTGAACCCAAACTCAGCAAATGTTTTTTCAAGAACACGCGCCCGCTCTCGAACTTCTTCTTCCTGTTGTTCAAGCTCAAGATATTCAGTTGGCAAAAGGAGATCCATGCCGGGAAGTTGATACTCTCCTGTAGGATCCGGACGAAGATCGAGCACTTCCTGCTTGGACTGTCTTGTGGTGAGGGACTTTATCGGCGTTGGTTTGCGAACACTCACATCATTTTCAGATGGATTATCTTCAACAACGTCATCGTCAGTATGATCAGGTCTCTCGTCTCCATGCTCTTGATCGAGTACGGGAGCTTTCCGTCGCTTCACTCGAATTGCTGGCTCATCATCATCGGCTGTTTCGTCGATCTCCTCTTCGTCTTCGTATTCCTCTTCTACGACTGCTTCATCGCTCCCCACTGTCTGCACGCTCTTTCCAAGATGTATACGTTTCAGACAACGCACGATATGACCACCCACCCCATAAACGCATCGTGCCATTGCAAGGAACATGATTCCTAGCCAGGAGGCCATCAAAATTACCGTTGCATCTGCAACAAGAAACAGCCCTGCTGCCGTGAAGGCAGTGACGACAATGGCAGCACCAGTCGTTGCAAAATACATTTTTGCAAACATCATTCCAGTCGCACCTGCATATCCTCCTGGCCCCCACATGGGCCGGTACACCGAAACTGGGAGAAACATTGCAAGCAGTGTGCATGCCCCAAGCAGGCTCACAATCGCACCGACCGTACGAAGTGGCAGGTCAGGCATGGGACGTCGCCGAAGCAGCATAACATCAAGCGCGACCAACCACAGAAGGAGAACCCATGCAGCGAGACCAAAGGCTTCATACAAGTTTGCCGAAACAGTTGAGCCGATGAGACCACAGGCATTCTCTGCTTGATCGTGCGGAGGAAAAATTCGTGAGACAGGGGGATCAGCGGGGTGATATGTTGCTAGTGCTGCCGCAAGAAAGAAACAACCAGCAAGCAGACCGAGCGCAAACAGATCGCGCACCCGATCTCGTGGTAAGGTAGCATCACGATTGTCACATGATTCGCCTATATTCATATCAGGACGACGCTTTCCTGATCGGGATGAAGAAAGAAAACGGTGTTCGACTGTGGCCATACTTCGCTGTCCATAGCGGGGAGAAAATCCTAACTACCTAAACTCTACAGGCAAGTTTGCTCCATGACGGGTAGACAAACCCAACCTCGCCTCATACAGCCGATCAGGTTGTAGGGGTTGCACGGATGATGCTAAATGCACATCCCTTGTAGAGCTTTCAGATATGGGTTGAATAGACACCAATACATGCAAACACTCACTCTCGGAATACTCGCGGGCCTTACGAATGCGTTTTTTAGCGCTTTGTCATACCTCTTGTCTCGTCATCATGGACAAAAGCAGGATGGGGGCAGCCTCCAATTACTTGTCTATGCCCACGTGCTTATGGGAATAATCTGTATTCCTCTCAGTTGGGCTCTTCTTCCTGATCAACTTCCAGAACCAGGCATATGGCTACCACCTCTTGCCTGCTCAGCAGTTGCCTATCTATCAGGACAAACAGCTCTTTTTTTTACTTTGAAGCGGATCCATGCATCTCAGCTTGCCCCACTACTTGGACTCAAGGTTGCCACGCTCGCGATAATCGTATCCTTTGTACTCGGACACCCCCTCAATGAAATACAATGGGTTGCTGTGGTAATCAGCATTCTCGCGGCAACGCTTCTCCAAAAGTCAGGTACATCGGCACCCTGGCACGCACTGGTGTTGGTCATAGGAATATGCCTGTGTTTTGCGATTGCAGACTTGCTCATTATTGAATTAATCAATGCTGTGTCTCTTGCTGATAGTTCACCTGATGGAGCACCGACCGCCATGCAACATCGAATATGGGCAAGTGGTTTTGCCATGACCACCACCTACGTCTTCTGTGGTCTCATTGTTGCCCCTTTCCTATTTGTTTTGCGTCAAGGAACCCATGTCGGATGGCCAGCGGCTTCTCAGTATGCTCTGACATGGATGATCGCAATGGTCGCTCACTACACATGCTTTGGGCTTGTTGGAGCAGTATTTGGGACTATCCTTCAATCCACTCGTGGAGTTATGGCGGTTGGCCTCGGGGCATTCCTTGCCTCGATGGGATGGCATGACCTCGAACAGCCAGTTGATCGAAAAACACTTGTCCGCCGCATCATAGCAGCTCTTATGATGACTACTGCTATCGCCATCTATGCACTGGCCTAGTGACAGAGATGATGGCCCTACGGCATCACACTATCCAAACAACTTCGTCACCGCGTGCGCTTTGACAAGTTCTCGAGGCTGATTGAGATGATTGTACACGATCGTCTCAGGATGGATCCCACACGCATGATAGATCGTGGCCAACAATTCCGTTGGGTGGACTGCATCTTCTAAAGGCGCTGACGCCGTAGCATCACTTTTTCCATGGACATATCCTCTACGAACACCGGCTCCGGCAACTAGCGCGGTGAAGCAGTATGGCCAGTGATCACGACCATCTGCAGAATTCCCGTTCCCTGATGTGCTAACACCTTTCTGTGGAGAACGACCAAATTCACCTACAGCAATCACAAGTGTTTCATCGAGGAGTCCCCGGTCATCCATGTCAGCAAGAAAGCCTGAGAGCCCTTGATCAAGCATAGGCGCTGACTGCGTTTTCATTCGAGTATCAAGTTCCCTGTGGTGATCCCAAGAATGATTGTCTGAGTTGGCGACCTTTGGCCAGACGACCTCGACCACGCGAGTACCTGCTTCAACAAGCCGTCTTGCAAGGAGCAGACTTTGACCAAAGGTATGACGGCCATAGGCATCGCGCACGGCTGCTGACTCACTCGACAACCCAAATGCCTCTCGCGCGCGACCTGAAATAACAAGGCCGAGGGCGCGCTCATAATATTCATCCAGTTTGTATTCTTCGACCGCTTGATCAATCTCGGGCATTGTCCGATCGATAACATCACGCAAACGAGCTCGTCGCTCTAATCGTTTTGCAAACACATCGGATCGGAGTTGCAAATCATCAACCCGAATTCTCTCCATCTTGTGCATATCCATATCGTCCCCACTTGGGTACAGCGTGTATGGATCAAAATCACGACCAAGAAAACCGGCTGTTCCGCCTTTACCAACGACATTGCTCTCCTGCAGCGGTCGTGGCAACATCACAAATGGCAGCATCGGTTCCTGCGAAGGCTTCAACCGTATGATGTTTGATCCAAAGTTGGGAAAATCCTTTGCATTTGGTGGCTCGAGTTGACCTGATGGACTTACTTTGTCCGTCGTATAACCGGTCATCATCTGATAGATAGCGGCTGTATGGTTGAAGAGGCCATTTGGGGTGTAATTCATAGACCGAATAAGCGTGAACCGATCATTCAATCCAGCAAGGTTAGGCAGGTTCTCCGTAAACTGTATGCCGGGTACCTTTGTTGAAATACTCTTGAATGAACTTCGCACATTGTCAGGAACATTTTCCTTAGGATCCCATAGGTCAATGTGACTCGGGCCTCCCTGCAGATAGATCATGACAACGCTTTTTGCTCGCCCCCAACCTGGCTTGAGACTGTCTTCGACCTCTGATTGTTTTTCCTTTTCGGCTGCCTCAAGCCTCAGCAGATTCGGCAACGACAATCCAAATAGACCAATCGATCCTGCCCGAAGAATTGCCCGTCTACTCGTACCAAGATTAGCGTCACATAAGTCTTTCCCAGGGCGACCAGGTAGAATAAGCATGTGATGTCCTTTCAGAAACTCTTGAATTGGATTCTTAGAGGTTAGTGATTGAAGAAAAAGGCAGGTGAATTAATAAGTGCCCACGCAAGGTCCTGAATGGCCGTGAGCCGATAATTGTTCATTTGCAGTTTACTCATATGAACATCCGAGCGAAGACGAACAAGGGCTGGGTCATCTTCAACAGGTTTTTTGTTCTCCTCAAGTTCAGTGTCAAGCTTGAGGAGTTCAGGTGGACGTGATATTGGCTGAATTGCTGATACGAGTTGTCGTGTTGCCTGCTGATAGGCAGGGTCCTCCTGCATCATAATCTCCATGAGTTGCTCCCGTTGTTCCTGTGAACGCTCACCAGGCGGAAGCGCAACAAGATCCGTTGCTCGCTGCGAGACGCCGAGTTTCAGCGGAACATTTGAATCTGTAAATGCAATACGAAATCGACCAATCGCATGCTTTGCACCTCGAAAACGCTGTTCAATCTTGACGCTTGCCTTCATTGGTTCAGATAGCGATATCGGTTCTTTTAACTCAAACACTGCCCAATGATACTTTGACTGTTGAGGAGCCACCGCCCATCCTCTTCCAGCATTTGTCCTGTCATCATCAATCGCAAAACTGACATTAAACTTTGTTTGGGCAAAATCTGCTTGCGGGCGATGCAACTTGATTTTCTTGAGATCACCGGGTGATGATACGGGAGCAAGTTCCAATACAATCTCTGTGACCACACAGTTACCATCCTTCGCACGTCCGGAACCTTGTGCTGGCAAACCCGGATCCGGAATGAGCTCAAGACGTAATCCAGTCAACAACGAGATGTTTGCCGGATTGAGTTCAAAGGAAAGAGACGTCGTTTCAACACCAGATTTCCCGGACACAAGCACTGACTTATCCTCGAGCGTGGTGAGTTTTGCACCAATGCTCGACGTCAGGGTTATGGGAGTGGAAAGCTGCCAGCGTGGTGCTTTCGACACAATCTTCTCAAATGAACGCTGAGCGTTTTCTGGATGAAAATAGTATGACTCTCGGGCTGCAAGAGCCTTCGCGAATTCCTCTGCTCGATTGCCTGCGAGCTTCGCTCGAGTGGGAGCAAATGTTTTCTCACCATCTGCAATCTGTTGCAGAATTGCGTCACGGGCTACTTGACGACGATGCTCACGTTTTTGCTTTACTACCTTCCAATCTGATTCTGCTTGAGTGAGCTCTTCAACCAGGAGCGCGTGATCGGCCTTGATCTCCTCCATGAGCTGCTTCACAGCAGCTAATTCCTCAGGCCGGTGAGGACGATTAAGGATTCTTAAGAACACTTCTTCAACCAAGAGCGCGTCATTCGGCTGTGATGCAACCAATGTGGCGAGGGTACTTTTGGTGTCCGCTAAAACATTTCCAACCGCAGGCCCACTCACAAGTGCCATTACGGGCCCCAACGCCATCCCTGACGCCCGCTCACATTCGCAGGCACTCTCCCGAACTGGTCTTCCAAACGTTTGAAGAAATCCACCCCCAAGAGCTGTTGAGACATCAGGAAGAGCCGCAGCTCGAGTTCCAGCCGGATACCCCGGAAAACGCGTGGGTGACCCCACCACTGCATGAAGCGCATCAAACAGCGTCTCGGCAGGCAGTCGACGCGGAATGGCACGAGAAAAATTTGTCGT
>CAXFJI010000148.1:0-6684 GCA_964003275.1 uncultured Planctomycetaceae bacterium | reverse complement strand
ATTCTTCTTGAACGTGCTACAAACATGCCCGCACCGGAACCAGTTGTTCCACCAGTTGTTCCACCAGCTGCACCACCAATCGATCCTCCAGCAACCCCTCCACCAGTGGAGCTTCCTCCACGAGTTGATGGTAACTTTGTTCGAAACGGTGACTTCTCCTATGGTGATCTGTCAGGATGGCAGCAGTCAGGTCCAGCAGGAGCAGCCATGCTGCAAGATGGTGTTTTGCAACTCACGGCGACTCCAGATGAAACTGTTCGTGTTGAACAAATGATTACCGGGCTCCAACCAAAGACACGATACAGTTTTGCGGTGAGAGTTCGTTCAACCGAAGGTGCATGGGCTTCATTTGGTGTTGATGCTGGCACACAGTATGCAAAAACAAATTCAGCAACAGGAGATGAATGGCAGGAAAAACGTTTTTCATTCTATACCGCTACTGACAGCACGCAGGTGAGATTATTTGTAGAGAGTTACCAAGGTCAACCAGGCCCGGTATTCTTTGATGACCTTCGAATCGTAGACTCCAAGCTTATTCCAGTACAACCACCTTCTGGAGGTTGGCCGAAACTGCCAGCACCACGAGCGCTCGTCAATCCAGGTGAGGAGATGCTTGTGAATGCCATTTTCGATGAAGGCCTTTCTAGTTGGGTAAGTGACCATGCTGAAAGAAACGCTGATGGCTCAGTGACGCTTGCTGCAACGGCTGATGAGTCCGCGCGACTTGTACAGGACATTCCTTTTGCACTCGCCCCTGACACAGCATATAGCCTTGAAGCTGTTGTCAGTGGTGGAGGACCTGGTGCATCCATTTCGGTGAGTGGCCGCAATGGTCTTGCAGCATCATTGCAGTTAGACGACGCCCCTTCTCGCACAGTCGTTGTGCCTTTCACAACATCGTCTGGCTATGAAACTGTTCGAGTGATGCTCGAGCAGTATAAGGCAAGTCCGGGAAACCTTACGATTGAATCAGTATCACTGATCGCTCAAGGAGGTGAATGGATTGATACCCCGCAGCCGATACCAACGCCAATGACGGAAGTCTTCTATGACGACTTCAGTGGACCGCTCGATCCAGAACGCTGGCTCATTGTTGACAAGGCATGGGGTGGAGACAACGGTGGGCTTGTTCCGGAGAATGTTGAACTCTCAGATGGCAAGCTTCTGCTTCGTGCCAATGGTGATCAATACACAGGAGACGTTGTGGGGCATGGCGATCGTACCACGCGAGTTGGTGCGGGAATTGCAACACGTGACTACTATGCTTCCGGTCGTTACGAAGTGAGAGCTCGAATCCCACAAGTTCTTGGAGCAGCCTCTGCGTTCTGGACATTCCATTACATTGAGTATGGACCACATGATGAAGGTTTCTGGGAGGAACCGAACAAAATCCGGAACTCGGAAATTGATTGGGAGTTTCCCACCGCCCTCCAAACGGGCGAGGAGAATGATCCCATCTCGTATGACTTTGCACGGGTTAATAGCTGGGGCGGAAAACTCGGGGGTGAAGGAGCCCATCACCCAGGACGAGTTGAGATTATCAATGATGGTGAGTACCACACGTATACAATTGACTGGCATTCAGGGGGTGATGGTGAGCAGCCGCGGGTTGTCTGGCTTATTGACGGTGAAGAAGTTTATCGACATGAAGGGAATGACTTTGGTCAAGACAACATTCCCTTTCGGGCATCTCGCTTTTGGTTAGGTATCTGGTTTCCAGCAGCGGGTTTTATTGAGCAGGTGGAAGGCCAACCGATAGAGCGAGTTGGTTGGGCTGGAGATCCTGAATTTGATCAGGCGACTCTGGAGATTGACTGGATCCGGATCACTCCGTTCAACGAAGAAGCCGACAGATATGAGCCCGAAACATGGCCCAATGGTTTCTATGCAACGCCGGACGAGTATCCAACCGTTGAGTAGATGGTGTGAAGGAAGGATCAGTCCAAATCAACAGAATTCAAAGAACTGCTGATCTTCATCCATGAGGGCAGGGATTTTCAAAGTTATTGTTGCTGGGCTGGCGGGATATCTTGTCCAGGAAGGAAATAAGACCAATAACCAACAGAAGCTCCACCCACAATGAGTATTCCAATCAGAAATGATTGCATGGCATAGTGGCGGACGGCAGGTGTATAGAGATGCTCATAGCCAGAGTCAGTCTTATTTCGTGCCGTCGTGATTCGCCAGAGTCCACTCAGTGGGCCGGCCACAAGCAAGAGAAATCCTATTTCTACTTTCAAAGTGAAAACAGGCTCTCGTTGAATATAGGCAAGGAGCCCAATGGTCAAAGTGACAACAATTGCTTGTAAAGAGATGACGTCACGAAAAGAGTTTTCTGGTTTCGGAGGAGTCAGGTGGGAATCAGGCAGACGAGTGGTTGTCATGGGAAATACATCAAACGTGTATGCGTTCTTGGATGGCTGTTAATGTCAATCTACTTGAGCACGTCTTCTGGGACCGAGAGCATATGCATTGTATGTTCATACAACCATAAGACATACAAAGAGTGTGCAAAAGAACAGTTAAGAAATCACCTGTTTTTAGGCAAAAAGAATTCCTCGTTTCGGTTTGTCATCACGCAAGAGTGTATTGGTGCGAAAGTTGTGTGTGGAGCTGGGATGAATAACCGTTTACGGCCGTATGATCGTTACGAAATGTACGAAAAATACACGTTTATTTATATTTGATTTGGAAAAAGTGGCATGACGAGCGGTTCACAGTAGCATTGGAAGAATCAGCACCTGTTGGCCCGACAGTCGTTGAATCATCGTTGGGGCATACTCTGGTTCAGAATGGCTATGTCATCCGATTCTAAAAAAAACAATACGGAGCAGATGAAAGATCGTATTGTGCTCATTGGTCGTGGGCCGAACAACGATATTGTTCTTCGGAATCCAAGTGTGTCTATTCGGCATGCCAGAGTAGTTGTGAATAAGGATGGCCTGCTACTCGAAGACCTTGGTAGTCGGAATGGAACATTTGTTGGTTCACCTCCCAAACGAATAAGCAGTCAAGCAATAACTCTTGGTGAACCGCTTACGTTTGGTGATGCACTCTTGCCTGCCAATGCGCTCAAAGACTGTCTTGAGCGAACGCAGGCACGGTCATCTTCAAAAGAATTGATTCATCTTGAAGATGAGGCACTCGTTACCTTTGGTCGCGGACACAAAGCAGGTGTCGCCATTGAACAGCCACTTGTATCTTCACTGCATGCGTCTGTGTCCGTTGATCGCGGCAAAGTAGTTGTTCGTGACCTTGGCAGCATGACTGGAACGTTTGTCAACGGAACACGGATCGGTGGAGCTGTTGAGATTGATCCAGGTGCACTCGTACAAATTGCTGATCAACGGTATCGTCTTGCGGGCGATGCACGAACGCTTGAGCCTGTTGATACGAGCTTCGATGCGATTGAAACAGTTGGTGTTGAAATCTCAACAGGACACGGTCATCGTCAAAAGAAGCTCCTTGAAGATGTTTCACTTGTTATTCAACCAGGTGAACTTGTTGCTGTCATGGGGCCAAGTGGTGCTGGGAAAAGCACTCTTCTGTCCATTGTGAATGGTCAGGCTATTCCTTCACGTGGACAAGTTGTTATTGGCGGGCTTGATCTTCATGACCACTTTGAATTATTTCGTGGTCGGATTGGATTTGTTCCGCAGGATGATATCCTGCATGCAGATCTTACGGTCTGGCAAGCACTTTGGTATGCCGCACGCCTCAGGCTTCCTGCAGATACCAGCGAGGATGAGATTGCCAATCGAATCACACATGTGATTTCCCAGCTCGGCCTCGAGGGAACAGAACACACGCGTGTTGGAGACCAACGCAAAAGAGGTGTGAGTGGTGGACAGCGAAAGCGCGTTAATCTTGCGATGGAGTTGCTTACAGATCCACCGATTCTCGTGTTGGATGAACCAACCTCTGGGTTATCAAGTACCGATGCGTTAGCCGTGATCGCATTACTCAGAACACTTGCAAATTCTGGTAAGACAATCATCGTAACGATTCACCAGCCCAGCCTTGATGCGTATCAGTTGTTCGATGCGGTTGCTGTCATTGCGCGAGACACGTCAACCCATGAGATTGGCCGTCTTGCTTATTTTGGCAGGGCATGGCCTGATGCCGTTGAGTTTTTTGAACCGAGTCAGCCGGGCGCGCAGGCACCGACCAATGTGGATGGCTTGTTGCGTGGGCTAAGTACAAAACCAGTCCTACGATGGGTGCATGCGTGGCAGGAGTCAGCCTCTCGATCAATATGGGTTGATGGTCGTGCTGGAGACTGTCCAGAGAGCAAGGGGCATCAAGCACGTCTTCGTCCGAAGTCGGTGGCACAGTTCATGCAGTGGAAGACGCTCGTACGACGAAGTATTGCTGTCAAGATTGCAGATCGCTGGAACACCCTTGTGCTTTTTGCTCAGGCGCCAGTGATTGCTGGATTGATCGCAGCAGTTTTTTCTGGTGTTCTTCGTTCGACACCCACGCTTGAAACATGGGCCCGTTCGGGACTTGATATGGCCACAACAATGTTTGTTGTCGCGCTTGCCGCAATCTGGTTTGGTTGTTCGGGAACGGCACGAGAAATTGTCAACGAATGGCCGGTCTATCGACGAGAGCGCATGGTTGGCCTTTCAGTCATTTCATACCTCAGTTCAAAAGTGGCGATTCTTATTCTCCTGACAGTCCTTCAAACGATTATGCTTGTAACGATCGTTGGATGGGGGTGTGGCCTTCAGGGGTCCACATGGCATCACTGGATGATGCTTGAGTTGGCTGCCCTTGCTGGAGGAGCCATTGGACTTGTGGTATCAGCAAGTCTTAATACGTCCGAAGCAGCAGCTGGTGTTTTACCCGTGTTGCTCCTTCCGATGATTGTGCTTGGGGGCATTCTCGTTCCGGTCATGAACCTTCCGTCAGCAGTCCAGCCAGTTGCATCCGTGATGCCATCAAGGTGGGCCTTTGAAGGCCTTGTTGTTCCAGAAGCGATGGCACGGCCACGGATCCGTCAGTCGTCTGAGCAGGTCTCCTCGCGTGACGCTGATATACAAGGAACAGAATCTACAGTGTCTGATGTTGATCCATCACAGACGTCACCCTTTCGGTTTGTTGCAGGTCGACGTTCAACATTTCTTTTACCTGGGCGACGACGCATTGCAGAAGAGTTGCAGAAAGCGGCGAAGGCAGCTGAATCAAAACTGCAGCAGGCACAGAAGGATGCTGATCGAAAGGCAAAAGAGGTTGAAAGCAAGGTTCGCCGTGATGTTGAGATGAAGTCAAAAGAAATGCAGGCCTCTCTCGATCAGATGAAAGCAGAGTACGAGGCCCGCTCAAAGCAGCTGAACGAAGAAGTTGAAGCAAAAGTGCAGGACAAAGTAGAAAAGGCAAATGCTGAAATTGAGAAACGTTTGAAAGCGATTCAGAAATCCATGAATCATGAACGAGATGAGATGAAAAAAAGTTTTGAGCAGCTCAAAACAGGCGGTGGGATGCAACTGATTCCAGCAGCAGCAAACGTGAAGAATGCTGATATTGATATGGCAGAACGGTTTTTTCCAAAGGGGACTCGTCGTGCCAATGCTGGAATACCAATGATCATTCTGAGCGGACTATTTGGGATTGGGGTCATGATTACGGGAATTATTCTGAGACGTCGGGACAATGTTGGTCGGTGAGTGGTAGACTGTGGTGGACGTTCACGCAGTGCTCTCTGCGTTGTGGAAGAGAACCAAAACGCCATGGATGATAAGGACACCTACTCAGAATCAAGCCCATCGGAAGGCATTCCGTCTACGGTTGTGGCGATTACCGAGATTCTCATCAACCGGCCTTTGGGTCGGGGAGGAATTGGTGAGGTGTATGTTGCCAATGATCGAGCCACAGGTCGATCGATGGCAGTTAAGTTTCTCCGGGCAACCGCGGCCAATGAATCGTCGTGTCGAGATGCCTTTGTCTTTGAAGCCCAGGTGACAAGCCAACTGGAACATCCAAATATCGTTCCAGTCTACGTCACCGGTACAACAGAAGATGAGAAGCCTTTTTATGCGATGAGGCTTATTCCCGGTCGAACGCTCGATTCTGCCATTCATGATGTGCAGAGTCATAAAAAGGAGCGAGATGCATCAGATCATCACTTCCGGCAGACCGCTTTATTGAGTCAATTCGCACTCGTTTGTAAGGCAATTGCCTATGCACATGATCGCGGGGTTGTTCATCGTGATATCAAGCCAGCCAATATCATGTTGGGACGATTTGGTGAAGTTGTTGTCCTTGATTGGGGATTAGCAGCTCGTGTTGCTCGAGATGAAAAAGCACGATCAAGTGGAGAAGAGAGCGTACTGATGCCCACCGCAGTGCTTGATTCCCTCACTCAGCCGACGCGATCATTTTCTGGAACGCCAGCCTATATGAGTCCAGAGCAGCATGATGGAAGCAGGTATGTTGGTGCATCAAGCGATATCTATGGTCTTGGCGCGACTCTGTATCATCTTCTCACGGGTCAACCACCGTATGCCGGTCAAGTTGCATTGATACGAGAAAGCGTGCTTGCCGGTAAACTGGTTCCCCCAACCAAGGTCAAACGAGGTATTTCACCTGCCATTGAATCGGTGTGTTTGAAGGCAATGGCTCAAGATCCTGCAGACCGGTATGAGTCCCCACTGGAATTGGCAGAGGATATTGAGCATTATC
>CAXFJI010000147.1:0-6685 GCA_964003275.1 uncultured Planctomycetaceae bacterium | reverse complement strand
GCGGCAAGCGTCTTAGCCATTTCTTTATCGGCAACGTGAACAATCAATGGATTCGTTGCGGGGCGTCCTTTTGCCTGAAAAATTCGATCAACGGATTCGCTATCAAGTGCATCTGTCGCTAGGCCATAAACGGTTTCGGTTGGTAGAGCGACAAGCCCCCCGCTACGAACCAGCTGTACTGCACGCTTCAGTGCCAACTGTGCTGCTGGGGTTGGAGACGTGGCGTTTTTTGGCCAGTCAATCGTCAGGATGTCAGGGAGTCGGCTTGCCATATGGGGGTCGGTTGCAAGGATGATCAAACAAGAGCATCATGACATGTCCAGTAGCTCCTTCCCAGTGCGTGCCTTGGGATTCGGTTTTTCAGAAGGACTTAGTTGTGACTCAAAGCAATTCTACATCACCTGTGGTTGGCATTGTGATGGGCAGTCGGTCTGACTGGTCAACACTTCAGCGTGCGTCTTTGACTCTTGAGCAGTTTGACGTTCCTCACGAATGTGAGATTGTTTCAGCCCACCGAACACCAGATAAGCTTTCGGAATATGCAAAAACGGCAGCGAGTCGTGGCATTAAGATTATTATCGCTGGTGCCGGAGGTGCAGCTCATTTGCCTGGAATGGTTGCCGCTCAAACGCCATTACCGGTACTTGGCGTGCCAGTTGAATCATCGATGCTTCGTGGTGTTGATTCATTGTTGTCTATCGTGCAAATGCCAGCTGGGATTCCAGTGGCCACATTAGCAATTGGTCCTGCGGGTGCCACGAACGCAGCGCTCCTTGCAGTTTCCATTCTGGCAACAACTGATTCTGGTTATGAAAAAAAACTTCTTGAGTATCGAACAGCTCAGACGGAGCGTGTTCTCTCTGAGTCTCCTCGTGACGTATCTTGAGCATAGTATGTTGTGAAGAGGAAGAAAAAGTAGTGCTGGTGAAAAGATGAACCCTCTCCCATCAAGACAACATGCTCACGGAGTAGCCCCTCATGCGATCCTCGGCGTTATGGGAGGAGGCCAGTTGGGAGCAATGTTTGCCGTAGCTGCCAAACGGATGGGGTATCGTGTCGAAGCCATTTCGGACAGTGCAGATTGTCCGTGTGCGCATCACTGCAATAGAGTGCATGTTGTGGATTATTCAGATCAAGAACGCTTGATTGAAATCGCAAAGTCACTCGATGTGCTCACATTTGAATTTGAGAATATACCAGTGCACGCGGCACGTGCGATGGAAGATTTTGTTCCCATACGGCCAGCACCAGATGTACTTTATATCACGCAAGATCGAGTGCGTGAAAAGACGTTCTTGGTAGAAAATGGTTTTCATTGTGCGCCTCATCACATTGTGCGTTCTCACACAGAACTTGAAGCGGCAATAAAAAAACTTGGTTTTCCATGTGTTCTGAAGACGGCTGCGTTTGGTTATGATGGGAAAGGTCAGCAAAAAATTCAGTCGCATGAGGATATACAACGCGCTTGGGAGTTTCTTGGATCTCAAGAGTGTGTGTTGGAGGGTTGGGTTGATTTTGATTGTGAAGTTTCAGTTGTTGTAGCACGTGGACTTGATGGTCAAAGCGTTGTGTTTGCTCCATCGCGGAATGCTCACGTTGACCATATTCTAGATGTTTCATCAGTGCCATCAGGTCTATCAGAATCCATTTGCAAGGAAGCAGAACAAGTAGCCTCTGAGATTCTTGAAAAACTGGAAGTTGTCGGAGTGGCCTGTGTTGAGTTTTTCGTAACGAAGGCAGGAAAAATACTGGTAAATGAGATTGCACCGAGGCCGCATAATTCAGGCCACCTGACCATCAATGCATGTGAGACAAGTCAGTTTGAGCAGCAAGTGAGGGCGATTTGCGGCCTCCCCCTCGGGTCGTCGAAGCAACTTGCTGCAGCTGCCATGGCCAACATCCTTGGTGACTGTTGGCAACGCGGTGAGCCTCAGTGGTCATCGGCCCTCAGTGTGCCTGGTGTAAGCCTCCACCTGTATGGAAAACATCAGCCAAGAAAGGGTCGAAAAATGGGGCATCTGACTGCGACAGCTCCAACAGTCGACCAGGCTATACGAAATGTCAAACACAGTAGAGAGTTGGCGAAAGGGTGAGCCGCTGTACGTGTCGGAGGCTTTATGAATATGCGTTCAAGAACAACAGATGCACGTAAAGAATATAAGAAAAGTGCCCTCATTGAGTCTGACATAGTGGATGATCCGATTGAGCAGTTCGCACAATGGTATGACAGTGCTTTAGCCGCTGGAGTGCCAGAGCCTGAGGCGATGACACTTTCAACAGCAACATGTGATGGACGGCCATCAGCGCGTATCGTATTACTCCGTGGATTTGATCATGGTGGATTCCGTTTTTTCACCAACTATGCAAGCCGCAAAGGAAAAGAATTGGTTGACAATCCATTTGCTTCTCTGACGTTTTACTGGCCTCAATTGGAGCGACAGGTGCGTATAGAGGGGGACGTCCAGAAACTCAGAGATGCTGAAAGCGATACATATTTTCAGAGTCGTCCAAGAAATTCCCGTATTGGTGCAATAATTTCTCCACAAAGTGAGAGCATTGCGAATCGTGAAGTATTGGAGCAGCGTTTTGCTGAGTATCAAAAAAGGTATTCTGAGAATGAGTCGATTCCACGGCCATCCAACTGGGGAGGGTATCGACTCAAGCCATCACAGATTGAATTCTGGCAGGGACGTCCAAGTCGACTGCATGATCGGATTCAATTTCGGCATCTCGCGAACGGTTCTTGGTCCATTGAGCGATTGGCACCGTAAAAGACGGTGCTCGGCACGTATCCCGGCTATTTATTGCGGTTTGAGCATTCGGCCCCTCCAAGACGTATGACATCCAAGGGAGCGACGAATGAATGCATACCATTGGATGCCCAAAAACACTGCAATGCCTAAAGGATGAGCCAAGACACTCAGCGTGCTTTCTTGAAACCGGTAGGCATTCAGACAACGTGGGAGATACGTCAATGCAGCAGCAATCAAAGCAAGTGCGATAGTCCATGTTGACCAGGCATGCCATCCGTCAAGAAAACCGGTTGTCACCAGACCAATGGGAAGAATACTGCCCCCTGCAAGTAAAACGGTGAACGGCAGGATTGTTTTCGGGCTTCCGATGCCTTCAGTTGCGTTCTTCGCAAGCCCGACACAGACATCAATGCTTTGGCTGTACATCCGACAGGAAGCAATATCAGATGCATCAAAAATATCTGTTGTGAGACCAGCGCGGCGGTATGCACGCGGAAGCATGATCCCGTCATGGAGGGAGGCTTTTATCGCTTCGTGTCCTCCTGCTGCAAAATAAGATTTGCGATGTGTCAGAAACCATTGTCCGCACCCCGCTGCCATTCCAATGTCTCCAGTGAGACGGCTCCTATGAATGGGCAAATATCCAAGCAGTAAATAGTGAATGAGGGGGAGTACTAACCATTCGAGAAATGAGTGCGTGATCTGTTTGGGAAAGCCACTTACGAGATCAGCTCGCGAAATATCAAGGTATGCAAGGCTTCGATTAATCGCATCAGGAGCTAATGAGACATCGACATCAAGAAACAGAAGAATCTCATTGCTGGCATGTTTCGCAAGTGTGGCGCACGCGAATTGCTTTCCGCACCATCCATCGGGCAACGGTGTTCCTCGAAGAAGTTGAAGGCGAGGTTCATCCGTTGCCATCTTTGCAACAAGATCTCCAGTGCCGTCTGTGCTCTCGTCATCGAGGATAAGGAGTTCGAGTTGCACCCCGCGACTTGCCAAAACGTCTGATATCAGACGACAAATCGCATTGGCTTCATTGCGAGCCGGCACCAAGACAGAAACGGCTTGTACGGGGCCTTGAGGTGGACACCGATGAAATTCTCTCATGTTGATCAGTGTGAGGGCAGCCGGAATGAGTGTGCAGAGGAAACCTACAACGGCCAAAATGCCAATAAGAAAAGGACTCATTAGCTCCCTCTTCGCCGATACGTGCCATGAGATGCGTCAAAGTGTTTGCCTTTATACCAGGCATGGAGCCGCCTCAGGACATCATAGATGCCTCCAACACCGACGTGGCCACGTTCGAGGGTTTGAAAACATGAGTCATCACGAGTCATCGCGGCTGATGCGAGGCGATCCTGTGTTGTTTCAAGGTTTTGTGTGAGAAGATGATTCCATGATTCAGCGGTTCGGTCAGGATCGTCTGCTATACGAATCGGTTGACCGAATGCAACAAGTGCTTCAGGAAGGCGCTCGTCCCAAAAAGGATATTCAACCGCAAGTGGCACAACGATTCCTCGTCCGGACGCAACCGCATGCCCAACACCGGGACGAATCGTCACAGGACGTTTTCTCGGGTCGACGAACTCTCCCTGAGAGGTGATCCAGAAGATAACATCTGAGCGATGACTTGCAGCGCGGGCAAACCGGAGAAACTGTGCAGCCCCAGAGTAGGTATCCGGATTAATGCCAAGAAAACCAATTGTCTCCAAAAACTTGTACTTCCCAAGCGCAGATTCATCAATTGGTCCGTAGTTCAATCGCTGTGGGTACAAATGAGTAGCAACACAGAGAAAAATAAGTGGGTCCCACCAGCCAGGATGATTTGTATAGATGATGACAGGTTCATCATCGATCGACGGGTAATCAGACTCGCCAGATTCTCCATGAAGAAGTCTGACTGCATGAAGATTCTTTTTGAGATATCTATCCACATACCACATAAACCATGCGAATCGCTTATGCGCAAAGGGTGGTAGATCAGACGAAGGTGATAAGGGCGGCATGAGAAGGCCGATACACTTAGACGACGCAGGGTTCTGGGTTTTGTTTCGAACCTACTGGGTTCACGATCTTATCTTGATCGACACAGTCAGCAGCAATCCACCCCGACATTAAGACCATTGGCATACCAGGGCCCGGGTGAGCAGATCCTCCAGCAAGATAAAGCCCCTGCACATCTGGTGAACGATTGGAAGGCTTGAATGCACCAAGGAACCGCCCATGACTGGCCAGCCCATAAATTGCTCCATCTAAGACGTGGTAACGGTCATTGATGTCCTGAGGCGTCAGTGCATGTTCAAAGACAATGCGGTCTTCAAGATCGGATAACCCTGCTGTCTGTCTGAGTTTTTCAATGATGCGGTTTCGATATGCCGGAAACATTTCTTTCCAATCATGGTGCGGCCGAAGATATGGCGTGTGTACAAGCACATAGAGTGCTTCTCCCCCAGGAGGAGCAACAGTTGGCTCGGTGATGGCTGGAGCACAGACGTAGCATGTCGGGTCAGGTGCTGGTTCACCCTTTCGATAGATCCATTCAAATTCTTCGTGGGGATCTTCTGAGAAAACAAAGTTGTGATGGATCAATTGTTCATATCGCTTGTTAAGTCCCAGATAGAGAACAACACCAGAACAAGCAGGCTCGTATGTACGCCGTTTCAGAAATCGATGTTGAGGCTGTCCATCAATGAGTTCACGATGTGTTCGAACACTATCGGAATTACTAATGACGACACCCGCTCGGATGCATTCTCCGTCTGCGGTCTCGATCCCACGAACCTGATTCTGCTCAACCATGATGCGCTTGACCGAGGTGTTGGTGCGGATCTCAACACCCAGTTCTTCTGCCAAACGGATCAGCGCACGGGGAACAGCCCCTGTGCCACCCTTGGGATACCAGACTCCGTCGTTTGCCTGCATGTGGGCAATGCCACATAGTACGGCAGGTGATTCATCTGGCGCACTTCCCACATATTGGGTGAAGTGGTCAAGCATCTGGGCAGCTCTCGCATCCGGCACGAAAGACCGAACTGTTCCAGCAACCGTGTGGCCAGGCCGCATCCCAATAACTTCACGGAGAAGTTTCAGATTCATTGAGCGCCGAGGGTCAAACATGTCTTTTATGCCCCCAACACTTCGCCAAAAAAAGAATTCATTCGAAAGGTTGTGGAGTCTTTCTGAAAGCTCCATAAAGCGACCGTAGCCATCACCCGCACCCGTGTCTGGGGAATAGCTGTCAAGAATCGCTTTCATTTCATTTACATTGCTGACAAGATCGAGCGTTGTGCCATCAGTGAAAAAACTTCGCCACTGAGGATCAAGAGGGATAAGGTCAATCTCAGACTCAAGCGATTTGCCAGCCTCGGCAAAAATACGTTTCAGGACACGGGGAATGGTGAGAATGGTTGGTCCCATGTCGAAACGAAAACCTTGATCCTCCAGGACAGCCGCTTTTCCTCCTACCCATGAATTTTTTTCGCACAGTGTCACGGCAAAGCCACGGGCTGCGAGGGTGCACGTTGCTGCGAGACCGGCGAGGCCTGAGCCAATAACTACCACCCGTTCTTGAGTCTGTGAGTCTTTCATGTTTCTTTCTGATGGGGTGGAGGAAGCTGATAATCCACGTATGAAATAATTACGTCGAAATGGTCACAGGAGGCTCAACAAAGTCTCTGTCAGATTGAGGTGATGTTGATGGGCGCTGAACAGAGTGTTTCGGTGGTTGGATGTCGAGATCCTTCAGCAATAAATCGGAGGTAATGCGTGCAGATGAATAGATGACTGGAAGACCGCTTCCCGGATGCGTGCCTCCTCCGACCAAATACATGCGGTCAATATCTTCAAATCGGTTGTGAGGTCGCATGTGGAGCATCTGAGTGAGGTCGTGGGATAGATTGAATGTATCACCTCGATAAATTTCGTAA
>CAXFJI010000146.1:0-6702 GCA_964003275.1 uncultured Planctomycetaceae bacterium | reverse complement strand
TCAACTGAATGGGTCTGGATGGCATCAGGGCTGGAACGATCGGGTGAATCAAACCTTCAACGATGAGTATGAAGAGAATCTTGCAAGCTTCATTCGAGACATCCGAAAGGATCTTTGTGCACCGTTGTTACCATTTGTCATCGCAGAAACTGGCATGAGTGGACCTCATGAAAAGCATCCCCGTGCGTTATCCTTGATGGCCGCTCAGGCAGCGGTTGCCCAACGAGAGGAATTCAGGGAAAATGTTGCCTTTGTTGAAACAAAGATGTTTTATCGTCCACCAGAGGTCTCTCCGTCACGACAAGGTTACCACTGGAACAACAATGCGGAAACGTATTTCCTAATCGGTGAAGGTATGGGAAAGGCGATGCTTTCACTTCTTGATCATTAGCTGCCACTCCTTTATTCACACAGACTCTCTTCAAGGTAAGATCCATGAAACACGTCAGAACCTGCGTAGTCTCCCGTATAGGATATCTGTGCCTACTCCCACTTCTGGCTGGTGCTGCACCATCAACGAACTTTTCGAACCCGGATTTTACCAAAGGGCAGGCACTTCCCGCAGGTGCAACCCATGACTGGAATCTTGGTCCGACGGGAATGCGAGGGTGGATGTACAGCAACAAAATGGAAACAAGTGAAGCACGACAGATCTTGATTACGTCTGTTGATTCTCACTCACCGGCTGATGAGGTCATGATGGAAGGTGATGTCATTCTCGGCGTTGCCAACAAAAGGTTTTCGTACGATCCGCGGACAGAGTTTGGCAAGGCCATCACGCTGGCTGAGGCGTCCGATGGCGTGTTACCCCTTACTCGGTGGCGAGCAGGGAATATCGAGGAGGTGACTGTCAAACTACCCGCCCTCGGATCCTACAGCCAAACCGCACCGTATAAGTGCGAAAAGTCTTCTCATATTGTCCGGCAGGGATGTCGCACACTTGCCAAACAACTTAAGAAAAATCCTGACCAAGGAAATCCAATAGAGCGATCACTAAATGCTCTAGCGTTGCTTGCAAGTGGAGACAAGACATACTGGCCGTTAGTTCGATACCAGGCAGCATGGGCTTCACAATTCTCTGATCCAGAGCGCCGCTCATTGCATTCATGGTATTACGGGCCGATCAATATGTTGTTGGCAGAATACACAATGGTCACTGGAGACACACAGTTCCTGCCAGATCTCACTCGCATCACAATGGAAATTGTTCACGGCCAAAGTCTTGTCGGCTCATGGGGTCATCGTTTCACGCAAGAGGATGGTCGCCTTGCTGGATACGGCATGATGAATGCCCCTGGTTTACCTCTAACCGTCTCGTTGATCCTTGCTCGCAAAGCTGGCGTACAGGAACCAGCGCTCGATACTGCCATTTCGAAAAGCGCCCAACTCATTCGCTTTTATGTCGGGAAGGGAAGTGTTCCTTATGGTGACCACCATCCATGGATGGAAACCCATGATGACAATGGGAAGAATGGCATTGCAGCTATTCTTTTCAATCTGCTCAATGATCACAATGCAGTTGAGTATTTTTCTCGCATGAGTGTTGCATCACATGGAGCCGAACGAGACTCAGGGCACACTGGAAATTTCTTCAATATGTTATGGGCAATGCCCGGCGTTGCCCTTTCTGGCCCTCATGCAAGTGGTGCCTGGATCGATGAATTCGGTTGGTACTACGATCTCGCACGCCGCTGGGATGGCTCTTTTCGGCACCAAGGTCCACCCGGGGAAAGACCCGACCGCTATAACAAATGGGACTGCACAGGTGCATATCTCCTTGCCTTCGCACAACCCATCTGCGCCACACACCTGACTGGGAGGGCATCGAGTGCCGCCAGGCAACTCAATCGTGAAGACGCACAGTCACTGATTGCAGACGGACGAGGTTGGAGTCCCCGCCTAAAAAAGGAAACCTATTCAGATCGCACGGTTGATGCGTTGGTCGACGGACTCTCAAACTGGTCGCCAGTTGTTCGAGAACGTTCTGGCATGGAATTGGCAAGACGAGAAGATGATGTTCTCCCAATCATCATTCAGCTTCTTGAGCAAGACGATCTTTATGGCAAGCTCGGCGCGTGCCAAGCTGTGACACATCTTCAGGAACGCGGGTCGGCAGCCATCCCTGCGCTCCGTGCACATCTTAACGCAAAGCATCTCTGGCTACGAATTAAAGCGGCTGAAGCTCTAGCGCGGTGCGGCAAACAATCAATGCCGCTCGTACCACAACTCCTCCACATGATGACTGATGTGGATACCGTCGATGACCCACGTGGAATGCAACAACGGTATCTCTGCTTTGTGCTCTTCAATCAACGAGATGGCATGCTCGGACGATCACTTGAGGGTGTTGATCGGGATGCTCTGTTTGCAGCTGTCAAAGCGGGCCTCCACAATGAAGACGGCCGCGCCCGAGGAAGTCTCGCATCAGTCTATAAAAACCTTACCTATGATGAGATCGAACCGCTTCTCCAAGCAATCTACGAAGCAGTGGTTGAACCTGCACCCAGTGGGATCATGTTTGCAGATGGCATCCGACTGACAGGTCTTGAAATTCTTGCCAAGCACCACATCAAGGAAGGCATTCCGCTATGCTTGAGCCTTATCGACGTAGAACGGTGGGGATTGAATAACCGTATCAAACGCTGCCTCGATGCGATGAGACTCTACGGGGGAGCAGCTCAACCAAACCTTCCTGCTTTACGTCAGCTTGAAACAAAACTCAAAGACAAAGGCTGGGCGGCCGACAAGATTGAGGCCCTTCACATCGCCTCACTCATTCATGACATTGAAACAGATGACGACCCACCAGCTCAACAATCGATACACTTGAAAAAGGTGTCTTATCAATCTTATCCCATGAAAACCACTCCATGAAATCACCTATCACACGTGTGCACCTGGTTATCCTTCTCCTGTTCGGGTGCCTCCTCGAACACCACATCCCTGCCCATGCCGCGGATGCAACTGTCATTTCACACGGCCCAATGCTCGGACAGGTAACTGCACATACGGCCCGAGTGTGGGCTCGCACGAACCGCCCCGATACATTTGAATTTCGGTGTGGTGTAACCCCATCAGATTTCTCTCTTGTGTCAGAGCCAATTAAAACATCCGCATCCCATGACTTTACTGGATGGACGACCCTCGAAAATCTCAAGAGTGATACTCGTTATTTTGTTAAGGCCTTTATCAATGACGAACCGATCGGTCGCGCAGCCACCTTCAGGACACTTCCTGATTCATCACTCCTTCGGGATACAAAACATAACCCTCGCGGACTCTTCAACTTTTCTTTTTCTTTTGGTTCGTGTGCAAATCAAAATCCATTGCACGGCATTGGCCCAAGTCTCCCAACGTATACAACATTACTCGACCACCACGCTGATGAGATTGACTTCCAAATCATGAATGGTGATTGGCTGTATGAGGATTTACGAACAACTCCAGTTGATCAATGGGCCAAAGAGCAGGGGATAGACACTGAGAGTCTTCCGCAAGTGGTCAAGGACATGCCAACAATTGTTGGGGTTTGGGAAAACTATCGGCTGTATCTGGACCGAGGGACAAATCTTTCAAAATGGCATCGAAGCGTACCCGGCTTCTTCACCTTTGATGACCATGAGTTGGTCAACGACATATGGGGGGCTGGAAGTACAGGACGACGTGATCGACGTGCAGTATTTCGAGACATTGGCACTCGTGCATGGCTAGACTACCTCGGCTGGGCCAATCCAGCCGCGTACCCACACACTGTTCATCATGGTCAGGCTACACTCACAAAAGGAAGTGACATACTCACAGATACTGATGCCCATTTCCGATCGCTTCCGCTTCACGAGATGTTGAATCTTCATATTCACTGGGGGACGCCTGAAGCGGGTGTCAACGATCTCAAATATGATGACCCGAGCCTCGGGGATCCAAATGCGAGAGTGTACAGGGTTGTGGAAGTCCTTGATGACCAGCGACTTCGGATAACCCCGTCAGCAGTCGCCGATGGCAACCCCATATATTCCATTGGACGTCGTAGTTATGGCAGTTTTCGTGTAGCAAATTGTGAGTTTTTTCTCCTCGATACACGCGGCGCGCGTCAGATGCACGACATTACTCGTCCGGCCCAACCCGGCCTTACGATGCTCGGCTTGGATCAGCAGCGTTGGCTTATGGATTCGATGCAAGCAAGCGATGCAGACTTTTTCTTTGTCGTATCATCGGTGCCGTTCATGATCCCTCATAGAGGTGCCGGGGGATTTGAAGCAGCTGCTAACAAAGAGGAGGCTTGGACCGCGTTCCTTGATGAACGAGAAAAACTTATTCACTGTTGGGATGCTATCGGAAAACCGGTATTTGTGATGACAGGAGATCTCCACAACAGCTTTGCCATCAAGATCACTGATCGAATCTGGGAATTCTGCTCAGGACCGCACAACTCGGTGAATCATGTACCGAGCCTTGATGAATTTGACCGACCGGCGACAGGACTATTCGACTACGGAGGGCGCCAATGTGATATTCGCTGGTCAAGTTATGTCTTGGCTGATCTTCCACGACTTCAACGATTGTATCCCTATTATCTTATTGTTCAGGTCAACAACGTGTTCAATATGCCGAAACAACTTGGGGACAAACGACTCGTTGCGTACCCACACCCTCAGGTCATTTTCAAATACCATGATGGTCGAACGGGGAAGCTGGCGTACGCTGAATCGATTGTCCTCCCTCGCTAGGGCATCCTGATGCACTTCGACATTCCATGAACAGGTAGATTTACACTGTTTCTTGAGTTTCTTGCCAATGCACACAGATACGAACCAGCGCGTGTTAGCAGTTTTTGCACACCCTGATGACATTGAGTTTATGGCTGCTGGCACCCTGCTTCTTCTTCACGCGTCAGGCTGGGATGTCCATTACCTTACTCTTTCAGGAGGTGACTGCGGCAGTATGACGACCGGGCCAAACGAAACACGGAAAATCCGTGAGGCAGAAGCCCGGCACGCTGCTGACCTGCTCCACGCGACGTTTCACGAAAGCTTTCTGGATGACCTTCTCATCTTCTATGATGAAACTGCGATTCGGCGGCTCACCGCAATTATTCGTTCCGTGCGGCCTCAAATTATATTGACACATGCACTTTCTGATTACATGGAAGATCACATGACTACAGCACGACTGACAGTCACTGCAGCATTTGCCCGTGGTATGCCAAATTTTGCAAGCCAGCCACCACATGAGCCATTGAACGCTGACACCGCTATTTATCATGCCATGCCTCATGGCCTCAAAGATGGCATGAGGCGACCAGCAAAACCTCAACTCTTTATTGATACGACTTCAGTACAAGAAAGAAAACGCACTATTCTCGCAGCTCATATGAGCCAAAAGGCATGGCTTGATACCACACAGGGAATGGATAGTTACCTTGATGCAGCAGATCACATGGCCAGACACGTTGGACACCTTTCAGGCTGTTTTTCCTTCGCCGAAGGGTGGAATCAACACCTGCACCTTGGACTCTCTGCAGTTGATCATGATCCGTTGACTGAATCGCTTTCCAGCACCTTGGTACACACCTCGCCGCACACAGACTGATATTCTCTTGCTCAGACAGAAAGAATTATTGTCATGCCTCGTCCACTTAGCCGAATTGCTCCAGATTGGTGGGACTACACAACACTCGACTCGAGTATCATTCGCGATGCGGCAGGCCTGACACCGAATGATCTTCTCCAGCTCTCAAGACCTGGGTTTAAGATCATGTTCTACGATACGCTTGAGGACTTTTATCTCGCTGAAGCACTGGAGTATATCCAAGCATGGCGTCAGGCAACTCCTGATAACCCTGCTGGCATCTGTGGGCCTATTGGCCCCACTGAACAACTTCCACTTGTTGCTCGACTTGTCAATGAGTTAGCACTCAATCTTGAACATGCCCATTTTTGGGGAATGGATGAATGGTATGAAAATGGGAGAGAGGTTCCCATAACCCATCCATTGTCCTTTGAACGTACAGACCGTGAACTCTGCTTTGATAAGATCCGTCCAGAACTGAGAATGCCCGAAGAGAATCTTCATTTTCCTCGTGCAGATGTCACCACCTATATCAACAGTTGGAATAAAGCCACCTGCGAGATCATGCAAGGAGGGCAGGGTGATATTAAACATTGGGCGTTCAATGATCCTCTTCCACGAACGTCACCGTTCAATGAAGCACCGCCTCCCCCAGAAGAGTATCGAAAACTCACAACCCGCGTTGTCGATCTTCACCCTGTCACCCTTGCCCAAAACGCCCGAACAAGTGGAGGGGGAAATATAACGATGGTACCCCAACAAGCAATCACAGTCGGACCAGTTCAGACATGGCAAGCAAAAAAGGTTTCAATCTGGCATGCGGGTGTCCACGACAACCCGCTCGGACAGCGGCTGACCGCACTAATGATCTCAAAATGCATCAGGGACTCAAGCGTACCGATGTCACTGCTGGCAGATCATCCAAATGTTCAATTTAATTACTTTCGTAGTGGCCTTGGCTCCTGTGCCGTAGAAATGCACTAAAAACAAGATTGGGTGGCGTAGCCGGAGTACGTATTGCTTTTCGCATTGGTATACTCTCATTTTTCCTCATCTCATGGAGAATCAAATAATGTTTCGGCTTGTAGCTGTCTTGATAATTGCAGGTCTCTCTCTCCCTTCCTTCGCGCAGAA
>CAXFJI010000145.1:0-6704 GCA_964003275.1 uncultured Planctomycetaceae bacterium | reverse complement strand
GTGGGAGAACCTCGCAGGCAATCCGCAATTTGCTGCTGTCAAAAAGGATATGCGAAAATGGATTCCGGCTCACCATGAGCCACCAGGCCCAATGTACAAGCCACCCAAACGGCAGTGGTGATCGCTTGTGTGTGATTTTGAAGTGACATGACATACGCTGGCGGGGATCAGACTCATGTATCCACCTTCTGTCTATGGCACAAAAGACACGCTACCTTCTTGAGGGATGAAAAAATGAAAAGTCTTATTATTACAACACGCGTGTTGTGTTTGGGTGTACTTGTTCTGCTCGGAACAAATATTTCTGGCATGTGGTGCTTTGCTGCCGCACCGAATATTCTCTTCATCGTTTCGGATGATCATGGTTGGGGAGACTTGCCATCCAACTGGGACAACACCGAGGTGCGGCTTCCGGCACTTGATGCTCTGGCCAGCAGCGGTGTGCGGTTCCCCAACTACCATACTGTTCCGTTGTGTGGGCCATCTCGGGCATGCATGTTTACCGGCCAGTACTCAACAGAAAACGGTATGTGGCGCGGCCCAGGTAGTCAGCCGCTTGGTGCCCCTGGGTACCGGGGAATTAAGCGTGATGTGAAGATGCTGTCACAGTATCTCTCTGAGGCTGGTTACACGACTGGAGCGTTTGGGAAATGGCATCTTGGTTCTCTTGAGGGTGAACTTCCCAATGACCGTGGGTTTGATGAGTTCCATGGTTTTCTTGGTGGGGCGCACCCATATTGGATTAATGAATCTCGTTCCAAAATCATGCACAATCGCCAACAAGATCCTGTAGCGAAGGGGCACGCGACCGAGTTGTTCACCGAATGGGCCGAAGACTTCATTCGTGAGAATGCCGGCAAGGATTCTCCTTTCTTCTGTTATCTGGCGTACAACGCTGTGCATGGTCCACTTCGTGTTGCTGAGTCGAAGCCAGCGTCTGCACCAGAAGCCTGGGTGAAGAAAGCTCTTGGTCGTGGTGTGAGTTTTCTTCGAAGTGACTATGTCGCGATTCTTGAACACATGGACCATAATATTGGTCAACTGATTGGTGTATTAGATGAACTTGGTGTTGCTGAAAATACACTTATCGTTTTTGTGAGTGATAACGGTGGCTGCACCATGGAGCCAGGTGCTGCAGGCGGAAGGTTTCCTGGGAATAATGGCCCACTGAGGGGTGGTAAAGCCACGACGTATCAGGGTGGGCTCAATGTGCCATGTGTCATGAATTGGAAGGGCAAGCTCTCTCAGGGGGGCGTAGTGTCGGAGAGTCACGTTATGCACTGTGATATCTTTTCTACATTGTTGGATGCGGCTGGTCTCACCGTTCCTGAGCGCAACGGAAAAAATCCTGTTCGGGGAATATCGCTTTTACCCCACATCCTTTCGTCTGGGAAAACGTCAGTCCCAGAGCGAACCATGATATTTGAACTATGGGGGAATATCGGTGTTCGGAAGGGTGACTACAAGTTATGGGCAGATCTTGGAAGAGATTATTCTCCTGACTGGAACGCCCTTGTAGGTGAAATTTCCCAAAGTGATCTTGAACTCTTTGATCTTTCCGTTGATATCACTGAAACGGAGGACATGCGAACGAAACTCCCTGAGGTCTACGCATCGCTCAAGGCGGAACTCCTTGAGCATTTGTCTGGCATCAATGCAGAGTATCCGGCTGCTGCAAGGTTAGGAACGCAACGCAACATGATGCCCGGACAGCAAAAAGGTTCAAAAACGCTGTCAGTCCGCAACAGGTCGGTGAATCAATTCTTCAAGAGCCGTGATCGCAACAGTGATGGCGTCATTACCGTAGAGGAGTTTATTGGTAATCCAGATGGTCGAAACGTCTCATCACTGACCAAACGTTTTCAACGACTTGATACCAATCGGGATGACATGCTTGTCATCGAGGAGTTGGAAAACAACTAGTTCATGTACAGTGAGGAACTGAAATCATGAAGGCGTATCACCAGAGGCTTGTTCTTGCTGTCGTGTTGGCAATGAGTACTCGATTATACGCTTATGGACAGGTGGCAACATTGCCATTGGTGACGGACCTTGACTCTCATGGGGTCACCCAAAAGCAGCTTGATACTGTCGCTGAAACCATGCAAGACGCGGTGGAACAGCAGCAGATCGCTGGCTGCTCTTTTCTTCTTGCCCATGACGGAGAAATTCTTTTCCGAAAGGCATTTGGCTATGCAGATATTGATTCAAAACGACCGTTTACAGTCGACGAGCTTGTTCCAATCGCGTCAGTATCAAAGCCGTTCCTGGCAAGTGTCATCATGGCACTTGTTGATCAAGGAAAGCTGAATCTCGACGACCCTGTCGAAATGTATCTACCCGCATTCAAGGATGTCAACGTCCGGGGGAACACGTTGCCTGTACAACCAATGACCCTTCGACATCTACTTTCCCATACGGCGGGGTTTTGGGGGAATAAAGGAATTAGCGCTGAAAAAATTGATCTCATACGAAATTTTCAGCGACCGCTTCGTGAGGCAGTCAGTCGTATGGCAACGTATGAGCTTGAGTATCAGCCTGGAACAAGGTTTGTCTATTCAGGTTCTGGGTATTGTGTAGCAGGACGTGTTGCAGAAGTTGTACTTGGTCAATCCTTGGAGACCATTGCTCGGGAGACATTGTTTCAGCCTCTGGGACTTCAGCACACAACGTATCTTCCATCAAACACAATTCGTCAGACCGTACCAACGGCCTACATCAGACAGGCAAATGGCACACTGCAGCCGCAAGCGTCGAGATCTGAAGGAGATCTGCGATTTATTTTGCCTGGAGGGTCACTTTTCACAACACTTGATGAACTGGCAGTATTTGGTTGCATGCATCTCAATGACGGTGTATGCAAAGGAAGGCGAGTGCTCTCCGAGGAATCAATCACTGAGATGCGGACGGTACAGTCCCCTTCAAAAACGGCACGAACCTATGGTCTGGGATGGTCCCTTGATCGTGTCAACGAAAGTGGGAGAGCTCATCGTGTGTCGCATGGTGGCGCGATGGGGGCATACCTTGTCGTTGATCGGAAACGTGAGTTGGTGGGCGCCTTTCTTGTGTGCCAGACGGCCAAGCAGGTTGCGGAGCTGAAAAATAAACTCCTGGAAAATCTCAAGTTGATGTTCCCTTGATAGGAGATCGCCTGTCGCTGTTTGCAGGCTCATGCACATCAGTGTGCTCATGCGATGCTCGAGTGTAACGCTGTCTCATGCGTTGAGACACCCAGTCATAAGCCTTTTCAACAGGATGACCTATGAAACGGCCATGCATCTGCTTGAAAAGAGTCATGCCATTCATGAACTATCGTCATGTTTCAGAAAAGCGGTGGGGACATTTCATCGTCCATGGTCTTCCAGAGATCTGTAAGCGCTGCAAGGCGGTCTGGGTGGCTCTTGGCGAGATTTGTTGTTTCAGAGATGTCTTGTGAAAGGTCGTATAATTCCCACTCGGCAATTGATTGCTTTCGCTTGCTGCCCATTCGCACAAGTTTCCAATCATCGTGACGAAGTGCCGTCTTCCCTCCCTGACGCCAGAAGAGTGTCTCATGTGGTCGTCCTTGTTCGTTTCCTGTCAAGAATGGGAGAAGATTTACGCCTTCCACCTGTTCCGGTTTGTGTGCATCGGTGACCGCACACGCTGTTGCAAACACATCCATTGAACTGACTGGAAAGTGATAGGCTGCTGCAGAAGGAATACGTCCTTTCCATTGAACGATAAAGGGAACACGAAGACCTCCCTCATACATCTGTCCTTTCTGGCCACGCAACGGTAGGTTTGATGATGTCAGTTCAGTTGTTGGACCACCATTATCACTCAAAAAGAAGATGAGCGTATTGTTTTCAAGCCGTGACTTCCGTATCTGTTGCATCACCGTCCCAACACTGTCGTCGAGATTGGCAAGCATTGCTGCAAAGATACGTCGATGGATGTCTTCAATGTGAGCAAACTTCTCCATGTATGCGTTGGCAGCCTGAAGCGGACTGTGGACCGCGTTATAGGCAAGGTAGAGAAAAAAAGGTTTATCATCATGACGTTGAATAAAACTGACTGCCTCACGAGTCAGTGCGTCGGTAAGATAATCATTTTCTACGACGGGCTGGCCGCCACGAATAATGGGATTGTTGGCATCATAGTCTGGTTCATTTGTGTTGAGTTTGTCGTGGTAGAAGAGACCATGCTGGCCCTTCCAGATGCCATGAGCGGCATTGGGAAGTGTTTTGCGACGAAGTAACGTGGTCACTCCGTTATAGGGAGGAGGAACGAAATAGTGCCCCTCGTGTGTAAACCCGAAAAACTCATCAAATCCATGTCGGCACGGGTGATATGCAGCTGAACCGCCTTGATGCCACTTGCCGATAAGGCCGGTTGTGTATCCTGCATTCTGTAGCACCTCAGCGATGGTGACTTCTTCTGACGGGAGTCCGATGCCTGGTTCTTCATTACGTGCACCCGTGGGGTTGAACTCATATCCAAATCGCGTCGGAGTGCGGCCCGTCAGGAGACCGGCTCGAGATGGACTACAATTCGGACCGGTGACATACCCAGATGTACAGCGCATTCCATGTGCGGCCAATGCATCGATATGGGGTGTTGGAATTTCTGGATTACCCTGACAGCCGAGTTCTCCATATCCAAGATCATCAGCAAAAAAAATAATGATATTCGGGTTGTGAGCCACTTGTTCTGATGCTGAAACGTTGTGCTTCGATAGAGCCCCTGAGAACATCCCCATGGCTGTCAGCAGAAGCAGCACGTTCGTTTGAAATCTCATGAGTTCCTCTTGGTTATGTCTGAGCAGAGATTGTCGCCTTGAGTGGCTCATTCTTTGAGAATCGAACCAGGTTTTCAACAGTATGATCGGCAATCGCTTCAAATGCATTTCGGGTGAAAAAAGCCTGATGTCCAGTAACAACAACATTTGGAAAGGTTAACAGTCTCATAAATGTATCATCTTGAATGATGGAAGAACTTTTGTCCTCAAAGAAGAGGCTGGCTTCTTCTTCATATACATCAAGACCAAGGCTTCCTATCTGGCCAACTTTCAGGCCGTGAATGACTGCCTTGGTATCGATCAATCCTCCTCGGCTTGTATTAATAAGCATCACGCCATGCTGCATCTTTTCAATGCGGTGTTTGTTGATGAGGTGATACGAAGCATCTGAGAGCGGACAATGAAGTGTGACAATGGAACTCTGCTGAAGGAGGTCATCCATGGAACAATATCGAACGCCCTTTTTTTCAAGAGAGGTGCGCGGCTTTGGATCAAAGGCCAGCACGTTACATCCAAATCCCTGAAGAATAGATATAACGCAACAGCCAATTTTCCCGGTTCCGATAACGCCTGCTGTAAGTCCATGGAAGTCGATGCCGAGAAGACCCTCAAGAGAAAAGTTGCCTTCTCGTACACGGTTATAGGCTTTATGAAGATGTCGGTTGAGCATCACCATCAGCCCCACTGTGTGCTCTGCTACAGAATGAGGAGAGTACTCAGGTACACGGACAACTTGAATGTCATGATGTTTTGCAGCAACGAGATCAACTTGGTTGAAGCCAGCGCATCTGAGGCACACCAACTTGACGCCATGGTGTGCCAGTTCCTGAAGGCAGTCCGCATCAAGTGTGTCGTTGACAAAACAACAGACAGCCGACGATCCTTTTGCAAAACGTGCCGTGTGGGTGCTGAGTGTATCTTGGAGCCAATGCCAATGAAGATGCGCAGCATCCGTTCTCTGGGATACTGCGGCTAAAAACGATCGCTTGTCATACAGTTTTGTTGAAAAGACGGTGATATTCATTGCATTGAGCAGTTGCGAGGCCGTGTGTGCTTTCGAGCTATTCTTGCAAATGATTAGTTCGCGTGTCTGCGTCTCTTGGAATTTAAGGCGCGAGTCGTGGGGCAGAAGAGCCTCGCTTCTGAATACGGAAAAGTTGTTGTTGAAGTTCCTGGACCACATGGGGGTATGTCGTTGCCAGATTATTTCTCTGGCCAAGGTCCTGGGAGAGGTCATAGAGTTCTACGGGCTCTGGGCTATCCTTGGGATACTGTCGTCTTGAGAGCCAACTTGGATCAACGTTGCTGACATAACCACTTTTCGCGTTGATAAGAAGCCATTGCTCGGAGCGCATTGCGTAGCTGTTGGATCGAGTGTTGTGGACATGTTGTTTTCGGACCTCACGAACGTCTGTTTTGAGGACAGGTAGTTGATTATAAGAATCATGAGCAGCGTTTTCTGGGAGTGGATACTCAACAATAGCTGCGATGGTGGCCATGAGATCGACTTGTGAGATCAAGGCATCCGTTTGCACTCCTGCTGGAATTTCCTGTGGCCAGCGAACGATCAACGGAACATGGTGACCTCCTTCATAGATGTCTCGCTTCAGACCGCGAAAAGGCTGTGATGACCAGTGGTGATACTGTTTGTCGCGGGCATAGGCATACTTTTCAGGACCGTTATCGGCTGTGAAAATGACAAGCGTATTCTCTGCAATTCCATTACGATCAATTGCATCAAGCAGTCTCCCAACGACAGCGTCGGTTTCGACAACAAAGTCACCATAGGGACCAGCTTGGCTTGTGCCATCAAAATCATCATTTGGAATGATGGGGGCGTGAGGGCAGGGGAATGCAAAATAGAGAAAAAAAGGAGACTGTTTGCGTTTCCTTTTTTCCAAATATCGAACGCCGGCATCTGCAA
>CAXFJI010000144.1:0-6721 GCA_964003275.1 uncultured Planctomycetaceae bacterium | reverse complement strand
GTTTGTATTAGCAACGCTGCTCCGCCAACATGGTGATCTTGTACAAGCACATGCAACAGCTCAGGCCGCAGCGTCAGCCCACCCGAAAACGCACGGAGGAGCTCAGTGTGCAAATCTGGTGAAACAAATCGAGGCAAAGACACTCTCAGTATCTACAGAGCGGACATGGGCGAAACCTTTTCCTTCGATTCGCATCACATATCGCAATCTTGAGAAGGTTCATATCCGTGTTTGTAAAGCTGATTGGCTTGGTCGACTCAAGACAAGAAACGCTTACGGAAGCTGGATGGATGACACTGATCGAAAAGCGATGCTCACCCTCCCAGCTGTCCGTGAACACACAGCAGATTTACCACACGTCCCAGACTATCAAGAGCAATTTATTGACCTTCCAGTCGGTTCCTCACTCGACGCTGCCAATCTCGATCCAGGATCTTATTGGGTCATTGCTAGCCAAAAACCGGGGTTTGGAGACATTGATAACGTTGTCTCAGCCACGCTTGTATGGGTAACACGACTGGCAATTATCACCGAACAGAGTCGAGGAACATTTGCAACTGAGGCGGCGTCCGTACAGGGACAACCACGGCAACCGGCTCAACGTGGCAATCAACAACAAGGCAACCCCATTGTAAATGGCTTCATTGTCGATGTTCGAACGGGGGAACCTATTCAGCACGCCGAAGTCAAAGTCTTTGCACGAGAAAGAAAAGGAAATGCTCAGGTTGTTGAGCAATCGCATGCCGTCACGACAAATGCTTCTGGTCGATTTGAATTGGAAGTAACTCAGGGACAACCAGTTGTGATTGTTGCATCAGCAGATGTTGAAGGTCGTCAAGAGACCGTTGCCAATTTTCCGAGAGGTGTAGGACGCAATATCCGTCAAGCTGTTGTAAAGAACATCATTCTCATGACAGATCGGGGTATACATCGGCCAGGACAGATCGTCTTTTATAAGGGTATCGCCGCAACTGGCGATCAGGCCCGGGCACAATATGCAGCGCTTTCGAATGTTATTGTAGACGTAACATTGCGTGACGCCAATGGCCGGGACGTTGCAACCTCTCGTCATACGACAAATGCGAATGGCTCTTTTCATGGTAATTTTTCCATTCCCTCTGGTTGTCTGCCGGGGAGATGGTCTCTTCGGGCCCGCACTGCAAACACGCAGGGATCTGTCGGTGTCCGTATTGAAGAATACAAGCGACCAAAGTTTGAAGTCACAATTGCCTCTCCCAAAAAAAGCGTTCCTCTTGGTGATGAGATTTCACTCTCCGGAACAGCTGCAACCTACACTGGCCTTCCTGTCACTGAGTCCTCCGTGCGTTGGCGAGTTGAGCGAACTGTGCGTTTTCCAATCTGGTGTCGCTCTTTTTTTCCATGGCTTCCTTTCGATGGTGGTGCGCAGCGCATCGCCCGCGGTACCACAACGACGGATGCCACTGGCGCGTTTCAGATTGTATTTCCTGCCCTTGCAGATCGCTCGGTACCCAAAGAATCTCTCCCAGTGTTTACGTATAAAGTGGTTGCAGAGGTCACCGATCGGGGTGGAGAAACTCGGTCTGATGAGAAAGTGATTCGTGCTGGCTATACTGATATTGATGCATCTCTTGCTGTCGATGAATGGCAGTCTGTTGCCAATGGCACCTCGGCTCACGTCGACATCACTATTTCAACCTCGACTCTTGATGGTGAGCCACGGACTGGCACCGGTGTACTCAAGGTGCATCGACTTGTTCAGCCATCGCATGTTGATCGTGGGAACTTTTTTGGCAACCAGCCATCTCCACGCGTACATCATGAACTCAAACCACTCGAACCTCCTGCTCCCAATCCTGCTATTCCAGAAACCTGGAGTAACGGTGAGGCCGTTTTTGAAACCACACTTTCAACAGATACGGTAAGCGGCAAGAAACTCATTGCGACTGATCTACCTGTAGGGCTCTACCGTGTGACCTTTGAAATACCAGCCAAGGGTGCAACCCCTGCTGTACGAGCAACCAAGCTTGTTGAGGTGATCAATCCAAACTTAAAGCAATATACCACGAAGCGTGCTTTCATTCTAAAAACAGAAAATGAGTCTGTTGCTCCAGGTGAGACATTTACAGCGCTGATCGGTACAGGCTACGAATCCGGACGGGTGCATGTTGAAATCTCCCAAGCTGGAAAAATATTGAAGCAATACTGGACAAAACCTGGACAAACACAATGGCCGATTGCATTCGACGTCACTGAGTCAAATCGTGGTGGCTTTACTGTGAATGCATGGATCGTCAAAGAAGGCCGACTTCACCGTCAACATCAAACTGTCGACGTGCCATGGAAGGACAAACAACTGACAATCGAGTGGGATCGTTTCACTCGAAAAACGGAGCCTGGTTCAAAAGAAGTCTGGAGAGCACGAATAAGGAGTGTCGCCAATGCCATTACTGGCGAGGCATCTCCCCAAACTGCGGAACTGCTCGCAGTACTCTACGATAAGTCACTTGATGCACTCTCTACCCATGCATGGCCAGGCTCTGGTCTAAACGGACTCTTTCGCCGTGAGTCTGGCTGGACAAATCTCACCTTTAGTAATGCACCTGAAACTCTCAGGCGTATTCGTGGACGATTTACTACATCGTATGTCCGTGTTCCTGTCATGAGCTTTCGAGAGCTACGACCACCGTTTGGCGTGCCGAGAGGTGGAATAATGTTTAGTCGAAGCCAAATGTATGCGGCGGAAAGTGGGCATCCTGCAATGGCACTGGACGATTCTCTGAGTGAGGCACCAATGATGCGATCACGATCCATGATGGCAAAAGCAGCACCCGCAAGCGCTGATCAACAGAATGCATTTTTAGGAGATAAAGAGGCATTGGTTAATACTGCCGGAGTCACTGTAGATGACACACCAATCACATCGAAGCCATCGTCTCCTCCCCCTCGAAGAAACCTTATTGAAACCGCTTTTTTTATGCCTTCTCTCTCCAGCGGAAAGGATGGGCTTGTCACTATTGAATTCAGTGTTCCAGACACGTTGACAACCTGGCAATTTAAGGGTCTTGCCCATGATGCCCACCTACGCAGTGGCACACTTTCAGATACATGTATCTCATCCAAAGACTTGATGGTTGAACCAATGCTGCCACGGTTTTTTCGTGAGGGTGATACTGTCGTCATTCCAATCAAGGTGAGTAATGCCTCGACCGGTCGCCTTGCTGGTACCGTGAAATTCTCTCTTGCGGATGCGCAGACAGATGCCAATCGAGACGAACTGATCGAAGGCCCTTCGGAAAAACCATTTGATCTTGCTGCTGGTGAGTCCCAAGCCGTGCTGTTCAATGTCGGGATTGCTGATGGAACAGATGTTCTTCGGTATCTTGCGACTGGGACTGCTTCCGAGTCAGGCAGGCAGGTAGCGGATGGCGAAGAGGCATATATCCCGGTCCTCCCGCGACGTGTGCTAGTAACTGAAACAGTGCCGATTACCATTCGTGGTCCCGGCAAACGCGATGTCGTTCTTGAGCGATTATCAAACAGCACACCAGCACACAAGACGCCTGACGGTATCCAGAATCAGTCACTCGTCATTCAAGCAGTTTCAAATCCTGCGTGGTATGCAGTGCTTGCTCTTCCCGTCATCATGGAGGAAACAGATGAAAGCACTGAAGGTCTTTTCAGTCGTCTGTACGCCAACATGTTTGCTCGACATCTTGCTACGAGTGATCCTCAGATTCAAAAAATCTTTGAGCTGTGGAAAAATACGGAAACACTGACGAGTCCTTTAGAAAGAAATGCGGACCTTTTCAAAACGTTACTGTCTGAAACACCATGGATTCGTGATGCTGTTGATGAAACAGCAGCTCGGGCTCGCATCGCACTCCTCTTTGACACGAATCGAGCAAATAATGAAGTACGACAGAGTATCGAAAGGCTTGAAAAAATTAGAAATGCCGATGGTGGCTGGCCCTGGTTTCCGGGTGGTCGGACCTGTGACTCTGTCACACTTGGCATTATGACCGGTTTTGGCCGCCTGCATATGGCAGGAGTAGACATTGATCTTCAAACGGCACTCCGAGCGATTCCTTGGCTCGACAAGAGGCTCATTGAGGAACGAGAACGAGCATTGAGACAATGGGGCAAATCACCTGACGATATGGTTCTTACTCCAATTGGTGTTTATGCCCTTTACGCGAGAAGTTTCTTTACACAGCACGCCCCACCAACGGGCAAAGCATTGGGGGCAATTGAGTGGGCATTTGATGTTGCTGACACGTCATGGATGAAGCTTGATGCTCGACGGTCTCAGGGACAACTTGCGATTGCGATGTCTCGTTATGGGAACAAAGAAACCGCACGCTCCATCATTGAGAGTCTTAAGCAGCGAGCTGTTGACGCGGATGTGCAACCAGGAGCGGAAGCCGATTCCTGGCAAGGCATGTGGTGGAGAGATCCTCACCCAGGCTGGTGGAGTTGGGCGCATGCTCCCATTGCAACACAAGCCATTATGATTGAGGCGTTTGATGAAGTCGCAGGAGATGCCGATGCCGTTGAAGCCCTTAAGGTTTGGCTTCTTTCTCAGAAGCGGACCAGTCGATGGCCAGGAAGTCGCGCAACAGCTGATGCTGTGGGTGCGTTAATCGGCCGTGGGAAAAATCTACTCAGGCAGCAAGAATTGGTCATGCTCACTGTGGGCAAACAAACAATCAGTCCTCAAAAAACAGAAGCCGGGACCGGATTTTTTGAAACCCGATTTATACGTAGTGAAATCAATCCAGACATGGCAACGATTTCTTTGGAAAAGCAGGATGAGGGGCTTGCGTTTGGTGGTGTGCATTGGCAATATCTCGATGATATCGCCAATATTTCTGCCAAAGGACACCAAGAATTAGCGATTGAGAAAAAGCTCTTTGTCAAGAAATTTACAAAGTCTGGTCCATCCCTTGAGCCATTAGACCACCAACACGTTGTGGATATCGGTGATGAACTGGTCGTTCGACTTGTTGTCACAAGCGATCGTGATTACGAGTTTCTTGAACTCTCAGATCATCGCCCAAGTCTGAGTGAGCCAATGGATGTGTTATCTGGCTGGCGGTATGGCGATGGAGCAGCTTGGTATGTCGCCATTCGCGATGCATCAACACGAATGTTTTTTGAAAGACTGCCAAGAGGAACTCATGTCTTTGAGTATTCTTTGAGAGTGACACACAGCGGAAACGCATCGAGTGGGTTTGCGACCATTCAAAGCCGATATGCACCAGAGTTTTCTGCTCATTCTAAAAGCATCTCGCTCTCTGTGAAGTGAAAGCTATCTAAGAAGCCACACGACAGTTAAGCTGAATGAGCACCTGGTATCCCATTTTGAATCACAAACGTACCTTTCGTTTCAATCGGAGCACCTGGTTTATCAACATATGGTGTTGTCCGAAAATACGTTGTCCATATATCCGGAGTGACTTCACACAACACATATCCACGATTTGAATTATAGAATTTCACAAAGTCATTTTGTTTTGCAGCCCGCTCATATTCAGGAATGATATTCCCACCATTACCAGATGAAGTCATCGAGGTACCGACAAGTTCAGTCGCAACAACTGGTGACGAAGAATCTTGGAAATCGAGCTGCAAATCGTTGACCCAGTTGAGGTGAATATCTCCAGTCAGGACGACTGGGTTGGGTATGTTCCGTTCATGAAAGAAACGAAGGAGCCGACGACGACTCACTTCATAACCAGGCCACTGATCCATGCTATAGCGCTTATCTTCTCCTTTCCCTCGATTCAGTGGGGCCATCATCACCTGTTGAGCTAAAACGTTCCATCTCGTATGCGACTGCAGCATCCCAGCCATCAGCCACTCCTCCTGTTGCTCGCCTAGCATCGTCGCATTCTGGTCAAATACCTTCCCCTCCATTGGTTTTTGGTGATCACCATTTGGTTGATCTGTGCGATATTGCCGTGTGTCAAGGAGACGAAAATCCACGAGGCTGCCAAACCGACAATTCCGAAAGAGCTTCATATGTGGACCATGCGGAAATGAACGGCGTCTTAACGGCATGAATTCATAATATGCTTGATATGCATTCATTCGGCGGATAAGGAATTCTTCTGGAGATACACCTTCTTCCTCTGAAATGAAATCTGCATAGTTATTATCAAATTCATGGTCATCCCAGGTCACAAGCCATGGCGCTGACTGATGTGCTTCCTGCAACAGGGTATCGAGTCGATACTGAGAATACCTAGTTCGATAGTCATTCAGTGAAGTGATTTCGCCACCGAGATGCTTGCGTTGCCGTTTTTCATTTCCAGCACCTTCATAGATGTAGTCGCCTAAATGAATAATCAGGTCCGGATCATCTGACTGCATGTGCGGATACCCATTAAAATAACCACTTTCGTAATGTTGACAGGATGTAAAAGCAAAACGCATACGATCGATAGCACTACCAATAGTTGGTGTTGTGCGTGTTCGACCCACTGGGCTGCTTTCATTCCCGACATGAAACCGATAAAAATACCATTGATTCGGTTGCAGGCCTTCTACTTCTACATGTACGGAGTGGCCAAGTTGTGGTGTAGCCAGTGCATCACCCTGACACACAACCTGTCCAAACCGTTCATCGTGAGCAACCTCCCACTTCACCACAACGGGCATTGGACTCATCCCACCACCATCTAATGGTTGAGGGGCAAGCCGCGTCCAGATCACGACACCTGTTGGTTCCGGATCACCA
>CAXFJI010000143.1:0-6733 GCA_964003275.1 uncultured Planctomycetaceae bacterium | reverse complement strand
CCGAACAACAGCCTTGCCAGCCAGAAAAAGATGGCTTGGGTGGTCTGCTCACGTTAGAGGCTCCGTCAAAGTGGATTCAGGAGCTTTTCATGCCGTCATAGATACTGGCAGTAGTCTCCTTGCCGCAGGTATCCAAGGTGTCACCGGTACGTTTTCTGCTGGTGACCTCGTGGATCTGAAGGATGAAAAAGGAGATGTATTTGCACGTGGTTTAGTGAACTACTCATCCGCAGATCTACAACGCATTCATGGATTGAAGACTGATCGAATCGCTGCCGTTCTTGGATATTGCCATTACGACGAAGTTATCCATCGAGACAACTTAGCAGTCATCCGACGTGACACACTTATGGAACCCTGACACCTCACTATGTTTCCCGAATTTTTTATTGTCCTAGCACTGATTCTTGCAAACGGATTCTTTTCCGGCGCCGAAATGGCAATTGTCGCAAGCCGTCGTGGGCGCTTGCGACAATTAGCAGAAGATGGTGATCGTTCTGCTCAATCAGCCCTTGATTTGGCCTGCAATCCAGACCGCTTTCTTCCAACGGTTCAGGTCGGCATTACGCTTGTTGGGACATTAGCAGCTGCATACGGTGGGGATCGGCTGGTGGAACCATTCGCTGCATGGCTCAGTACAACTGCACCACCATTTATTGCAAATGCTTCCACTCCAATTGCGTTGACTGTCTTTGTGGCACTTCTCTCATTTTTTACGCTCCTCTTTGGTGAATTGGTTCCAAAGAGGCTGGCATTACGTAACGCCGAACGAGTGTCCCGAGTTGTTGCACCAACGATGCAACGCATATCTCAGATCACAAAACCCCTTGTATGGGGGCTGGGTCAAGCGACATCTGCAGTACTCTTTCTGCTTGGTGCAGGCAAACAGGAAGGCCCCACTGTGTCAGTTGATGATATCGAGCACTTGCTGGAAACAGGACGCGCAGAAGGAGTGCTCGAACCGGTTGAACAGGCTGTTGCCATAGAGGCTCTGCGCCTTGGTGAGCGAACCGTTCGAGATATCATGAGACCAAGAATCGATCTTGATGCACTCGACATCGAAACCCCTTCGAGTGAAATTATTGGGGCTATTGCGATGGCTGGCTATTCAAGGCTACCAGTCTACGAGGGTTCCCTCGATCACATACTTGGCTATGTCTTCCTAAAGGACGTCCTGCGTCATACATGGATGGGTTGGCCCGTTGAACTGAGAAAGATCATGCATCGTGCTCTTTTTGTCCCAGAAACCATGCCACTCGACAGGCTTCTAGGGTTATTTCAAAAGGAAAAAAACCAGATGGCAATTGTTCTTGATGAATATGGTGGAACAGAAGGCCTCGTAACTTTTGAAGACGTTCTCGAAGAACTTGTAGGTGAAATACACGATGAATACAGAACAGCACGAGACACTGCCTTTGTTCAGCGAGAGGATGGATCATGGCTTGTTGACGGGGGGGAAAGCATAGAGGACTTGATTGATACCATTGAGATTAAAGTTGAGTCTGGTACTCGTGATTACTCAACTGTTTCCGGTCTTGTGTTGTCGCAACTGGAAAGAATTCCAAGCACAGGTGATATCACACAGTGGCATGGCCTCATTATTGAGGTTGTTGATATGGATGGGCGACGTATTGATAAGGTACTCATTCGCAAGAACTAGTCCAGACTCTCAAGACAAATGAATTCTAGGCTCGCACGACCCACATTCAGAACAGACATACGTGATGTTCACGAAAATTGCGACGGTGACTTATCCTGGTTTAGTCCAGCATGTCTTTCAGGATAAATTCTTTTGGGAATGGCTCATCGAGTTGCTCCAATACTTTACGATATCGACCAACCAGATCATTGATATCCTCTCGCGTCAGAAAATCATCTCGAAGTTTTTTGGATGCATCCAGAACTTTTCTCCAAGACTCAAACGAGTCCTCGTAAGATTTTTTTGCTGCTTGCAGACGTGCATTCTCAAAATCTTGATCCGCTTTCCACGACGACTCACGCGCCCTGAGCATGTCATCTGTAACTCCTGCCTCACAGGTCGCTCTCCAAAAATCGTAATTTACAATATCCCGGTATCGCTGGATAATTGTTGCCGTTTCCTTTGCTTCCGTAAGTTGCTTCGCCAAATCCCTCGCCTTTGACCGCACATCAGCAGGAGCTTCTCTTGCCACCATCGGCCATGTGACCGCTATCGATGCTTTTAATCCTGCGACTTCTTCTCCCTTATCTTCTGAAAGTTCATCATTAGGGGTGTCCAGGAGTGCCTGTTCCTCTGGGGACAACTCATCACGTTTTTTCTGTTCAAGCGCCTTGAACTGCCCTGGAAGCAAGTCCTCCAACTCCTTCTCAAGGCGATCCGCTCTTGCTAATTCCGACTCTCGGAGAGCAAGTCGAATAGGCACATCCCAGGACGTTGGTATTTCACGAACCGAAAAGCGTTCCATTTCATCACGAGCAAGTCTCCAAGCATCTCGGCCAGGCTCACCAAAATTGCCCTCTTTTGCAAGCGCCCGAGCGTAGTTGATGGCTGTCATCATCGGCTCACTGTGGAAAATAAGCGGTGTCGTGTTCAGCGGTGCTCCAGAATCCACCAACTGCTGAGCCCGCAGATACTTTTCACGAGCAACTAACCAGTTATCTCGTTCAGGAAGAGTTCGCCCAGGACGATCCCGTTCATGAAAGTCATCGTCTGCCTTGAATAGCCGCCGATATTGTTTTTTCTCATCTGCTCTACCAATCTTTTGGCCAATAAACCAACCCATGCGACCAAGAAGACGTGGCTCTCGAAGGTTGAGAGAAATGCCCTGGCGAAGAAACTCTATGCCTTTCATGACCCACGCATAGCGATCATGGTAATCATCAAATTCAACTGAAATATTGTAGGAAAGATTATGAGCCTGAAAGTCCCAAATTGAATAGAAGTTGGGCTGCAACTTTATCATCTGCTCAAGAGTAGCCGACAGATTAGTCCAGTCCTCAACTTTTTTATAGTGATTTGCACGATCCCATAATAGCGTAACAGCGATATTTTTCAGGCCCAGTGACGCAAGTCGCATGGTCTCACTCGCGGGATCAATCTCTCCAAGATTCGCCTGAGAAAGACCATATTCATTTCTGAGTTGAGCAAGTTTCCCACCCGTACTTGATGAGTCAGCCGGCTGGCTGAGCATTGAGAGAGGCACCAACAAAACCGCAATGGCGACCAACATAATGAGCGTAGACGGACGAAGACCAAGCCATGTTTTTCCATGGTCTGTCTTCGCTTGACCTGTATGCCGAACTCCTGAATCACTCATGATGATGCAACCTCTCTCGCCCTCAGGCACATGGCACCAACAACAAAAAATGCAAACAAGTACCCGAATGTTTCAAAACCATTTTCAACGAGTAAATCAAACGGGATATCAAATCCACCTGCTAAAAAGTTGCTTGTTCCCAGAGATCCCAGGGATGGGAAAAGTGTTGCTCCGAGTCGCATTGGTGCCAGAAGAAAGGTGTCCAGCGTTTGTATAAATTGGGCAGCAGCAGTAACCTCCCACTCAACTGTAATACTTTCTTGCGTTGCAAGCCGCACAAGTGACTCAATCGGACCACCTCCCGGGATGATGGAAAAGTCTCCCGTCACCTGACTTTCAAAGAGCCGAAAAACATAGTCTCGGAATTGACCCACCATGACAACAGATAATGTCGCCAGAAGTGCTACAGGACCAGCAAGAAACGTGCTGAACATCACCCCCATTGCAGTCACTAGAAGCATCGCAAACCAAATGCCAAGACAGCTTTTGAGATAGTTGATAGCAAAAGAACCCTCACCTGCACGGAGGTAGAAGTCTGCCTGTGCTACACCAAAATATTGCGCTGGCTCAAGACACTGCATCACGATCTCAACCCGTCCATCAGCGATCATGTCACCAAATAAATCAACCTGCCTAGTGCCTCCATCCTCAGAGGTGACAATCAGTTTTCTGGGTATAAACAATGAATCCATCGTGAATTCTTTGGCCGTGAAATAAAATGGGTCGCTTTGTAAGCCACTTACTGGATTCTTTACTCTTACACTTCCTGTAATTCCCTTCTCAATATTTCCTTGGTACGTGCGAAAAACACGAACAAGCATTTCTAAAGGCAACCCTTCGGAGAATTGCTGCTCTGATATTCCAGAGAACGTCCAGATAGCCGAAGCGAGCGAGCCCCCTTCGATGTATTGCCTGTAAGACCATTCTTTCCCAACACTGATACCACTCGTACTGGGCCGACCTTCTCGATCGAGGAAACGCAAAACGCCACGAAGCGGTCGCCGTGCTTCCAAAATTCCTTCAGGAGGGCCGACCTTGTACTCACGTGCATCCCCAGAATCTGCTGTCCTTTGGACTGGATGGCGATGACCTTGCTCATTTTCCGTATAACCAGAGCCAGTAGCAGGGAGCACGACCCGGTGACGATGGACTCTCTCAAGGCTTGTTCGACCTTCGAGGCTTACGACTCCGCCATCTTCTCCACTGATTTCCAACAGGTCCTCAGTTGTCAACGAATGGACATGATTGACACTTCGAACAATAAAAGCCCATCCAACGGATCCCATCACTGCGAGAAGTACTGTTCCAACCGCAGCGAAACCAAGCATTCTGCCAAGGACAATCTCGCCCGTCCGAACAGGCTTCGTCGTTACCGTCTGAATAGCTTTTGCCTTGATATCTGCCGGAAGGCTAAAGACAGAAAGAACAAGAACAACCAAACAAACAAGAAGATTTGTCGATGCAATAATGAAACCAATATAGAGTTTCCCCGGGTTCGTACTTGATGGGTCGAGAAACCAACCGGCAAAAAGAATCAAAATAGCGAACAACGGCAATACAACAAGCACATTTCGACGCAATGATTCCTGCACAGCAAGACGAGCTAAAGCGAGAACACGCTTGAACGACATCCCAGCGAGATCAAAGACCACAGCAAGAAGGCCACGGTACACCTTGTCACCTGCTGCCAATGGACCGTACAACGCCGACTGCACCATCCAAGCTATAAGGCCCCCAAACACAAGAACCATTGCCGCAGCAAAAAAATACCAGACTAATGCTGGGCCTATCCACGCCGAGAACGATGGAATTTCCTGCTCGAGAACCATTGGGATGAACTACCTTTCACCAGTTTCTTCCGCGTCAACGCTATGCGCGCGCCGTCCAGGTCTTGCCTGGGTATCTCTAATCACATCAAGAAATAAATCTTCTAAGGTAGTTCGTGGATTGCCGATCTCAACATTATCCGAACCATGACGCTGAAGGACTGCTTCAATCTCATCGCGAGCGACCTGCGAAAGACCTGTAGCACGAATCTGTGTCACATCCGTCACCTTCAACAAGTCCTCAACACGACCCAATTCTCTCAATTCTCCCTGATGCAGCACAGCAATACGATCACACACATCCTCAACATCTGCTAAGAGGTGGGAACACATGATCACCGTCTTCCCACGATTCTTAAGATCAATAATGAGGTCTTTCATTTCACGCGTACCAATTGGATCAAGACCACTCGTCGGCTCATCTAGCATGACTAACTCAGGATCATTAATCAGTGCTTGGGCCACACCGATGCGGCGAGTCATGCCCTTTGAGTATTCTTTCAGTTGCCGCTTCTTATCACGCCCAAGACCAACCATTTCAATGAGCATGTCTGCTCGTCGCTTCCGTTCTTCAGGCGGCATATCAAAAAGGCGGCCATAAAAGTCCAGTGTTTCTTCTGCATCAAGAAACTTGTACAGATACGATTCTTCAGGCAAATAACCGATCCGCTCATTTTTGGAAACGTCGGTGGCATCTCGACCAAAAATAAGAGCTTCACCCGACGTCGGGAAGATAAGCCCAAGCAACAACTTTAGTGTGGTTGTTTTTCCAGAACCATTAGGACCAAGGAGACCAAATATCTCTCCCTTACGGACTTCCAGATCGAGTGGCTTAAGAGCAACTTTTTTACTGCGACCCCAGAAATCCCGATACGTCTTTGAAAGATTCCTAGCTTCAACAATGACTTCATCCCCAATCGGTGGCCGATCAGCTACCTTTGGAGAAACACTTTCAGAGGACATATAGAATCCCTCAAAATCTTTGCGACAAATTTCATGAAAAATAACGTAATAAAATGGAAGGGAGCACTGATAAACGATAAATCTTTCATCTGCTCCCTCCGTGTGAGGATACCAGTATTTTATTTTTTCAGAAGTTAATGCAAGTTTTTCCTAAAAAAATAAGGGTCTTATGAAATCTTTTGCAGAAGAGGCCATCTTTTTAGAGGCTAGTACGATTTCACGGCTTGACTGACGCCTTGTTTGTCCTTGAGCATGTGGTTCGTCCATTCAACCACACGATAAGCAGCCATAAGTTCTGCAGGGCTGAAGTAACGCTCATCTGGATAGCCTCCTGCACGATCTATTTTCTCAGATGCAAGCTGTGACCAAGAAAGCCCATCCGTAAGATGCCACGTTGCAGCTTGGGCAACTTTCTGAGAGATCTGACCACGACCCAAGGCCTGCAGGACTTCAGATAATTGAGGGTTCTCAGAGACTTTTGTGACTTCCACTAATTTGTATGGCATTCTCTGATTTGGCTCGGGCTTCCCATACTCAAGACAAACAGTAGGAACCCGAATGACCTTCACTTTTTCAGGGGGAATAGCAAACATGCCGCCGCCCATGCCGCCCATGCCACCGCCCATGCCGCCCATGCCGCCACCCATG
>CAXFJI010000142.1:0-6744 GCA_964003275.1 uncultured Planctomycetaceae bacterium | reverse complement strand
GTTCATGTTGCCCCAGAAGAGTTTGAGCCTCGGTTCCTTGCCAATTCCCCTGATATCGTATCGGAGAGTTAGGGTGTCGGATGTCTTGATTGCAGCGAGTAGAGAAACCTCCGACGGACACGACTGCAGTGTCTGAATATGGCGGGGCGTGAGAAATGCAGGAAGTGGTTCTGGTCTGGGGAATGACGCGCGAATGACCGATTGTTCCGAAGGCTTGTAAAATCCAAGACCTCCGGTGCGAAGAAAAAATCGTCCGTCATCTGTCTCACCACGAGCGGTATGGGTGAGCTGTGTTTCTCGGTCAACATCACCAGAGGACATCTGGTCAATCTGATACCACTGTCCATCCTCCTGCATAACCCATCCACGATAACGCATTTCCCGTGTATAGATTCCAGTGCGCTGAATATGCGGGGGGCCTGGAACCTCTACAAAACTGCCAGACCACAGCGATTTCAGAGGTTTTCCCTTGTTGTATTTATTCCCGATCCCGAAGAGCCGCCATTGATCCTCGTCTTCAAGATAGAAATAGCTGTAAAACGTGTCATACATTTTGGAGGAAACAACCCGCAGGGCGAAAACCTGACGTTGTCCCTGATGGCCAGCCAGTGGATCCCACTTGCGAATTTTGACCCCCGTTCCTTCATGGTCAAATCCACCAAAAACAGCATTGCGATTTCCAACAGCAAGTAAATGAGAGAGATGTTCGATGGGCGGTTGTGATTGGTTGCGGCCGTATGACCACAAAGAAAAATTGAAACTGGCATTGACCGTGCCGTCGGCCTTCCATGTTGGTCCGTAATATCCAAATGGGGTTGTGATCGGGGCGTAGAATCCAAGTTCACCAGGCACGGCATCCATTTCCATGACCCACATGCGTATCGGTTGAGTGGCTCGTGAACTTGAAAGACGTGTATGAGCTGCTGCCGGTCGCCACCTTTTTCTCAGTACACCAGCGTCCTTGATGCTGTCACCCGATAGCTCAATCCAGTGAAGACGTGTATTTGCAGTCGCTGTATCACAGGTCAGTCGAAGATGTTGAAGCCCAGCTTCTTGGATCTGAAATGAGAATGAATGAACGCGTTTTGGTGATGAGCTTGGTGGAATGGAAAATCGCTCATGCTGTCCTCCTGACGTTAAGGAAAATGTGCTTCCCCCACGCGGTGCCGACATCCATACCCGTACATCTATGCGGCCCGGATACGCAGCATGCCAGATCCATTCAGCAGCATCACCCGTGCCCCATTTTTCAATATACGCAAACGATTTGCCGCTGTTGAGATTCTGTATATCTGCCGTGCGTCCTTCACCAGATGCAACGAGTCCGAGATATGGAAAGAATGACTCATTAGCCGTGAGGTACAGTTTGGCGTCAGGCGTTTTTTGAAGTTTCGAATAAAACGACTCCTTGGTGTCACCTGGCTCCAGTACGACTGGTGCACCCAGTTGTCCCATGCCAGTGTGTGGTGCTTCGTCGGCCTGGAGCATTGGTTTCATGAGAAAGACTACGGTGAAAGCAAGCCAGACCATCGCAGTTGAGAGCAACGAGTTGTGTTTTGGGTTGCGCAACATGTTTAGGTATTCATCCATGTGATCAAAATCTGAAGAACTGTAGCGATGGTGACCCATATAAGATACGGCGCCTGAAGCAATGCAACCCACTTATGATACGCCCAAATGGCAATAATCATCCAGACGAGAGAAGACAACACAACGACGATATCGATGCTTGCGAGAGCAAGACTCCGAAAAGAAAACAGGAACATCGGAAACAGAGCATTTGCAAGGAGATTGATTATAAAGGGGAGTGCAGTCCGGAATGGAAGTGTGCCGCGAAGCGCCTGATAGAAGACAAAGCTAAACGTGATGGCAATGAGTGGGTAAAGAATCTGCCAGATCAGCCCAATCGTCGAAGGTGCCGGTGTCCAGTCTGGTTTGCTGAGGCTCTGGTACCAGTCCATCCATGTCATGTTGTGTTCTCAAGGTGTCTATGCATTCAGAAGTGTTGCGTGAGATTTTAGTCAAACCATTCATCGTCTGGGTTGAATGCAGGTATCGGCACATTCACAAGGCGAAGGTTGCCAACCGCTCGATGACGACAGCCCGGCCGAATCAGTACTGCTGTCATTGGGCGGAGAGGAATGACGTCATCATCTACCTCCATGTGGCCCTCTCCATCAAGAATGAGGTAAATCTCACTCATCGTTTTATGATAATGCAGCCGACTGTCGGCGCTGATCGTCACGAGGTGAATGGATGCAGGGGCATCTGCGAGTTGGGTAAACGCCCTTCGTGTTTCTCCACATGGACAGGAAAGCCCATCTAGTTCGTCAAGTTGTGCCACACTATATTGTTTCACAAGTTTGCACTGTCAATGGAACAGAATAAAGGGATGGTGAAAGTCTGTCTGTGGGATAACAGAAGTCAATAGCAAGCGCTGTTTTCAAAGGGTATCATCTATTCAAAAAGGTATGAGGATTCGTAAGGGCCAGAGGACTATTTTTCATGTCAGCGGATAAAGCATTTGCATCGCTCTCTCTCGATCTTCCACCAGCTGCAAAGCCTGCAGGACTGTATCAGCCCTGTCTTATTCATCATGGGCACGCCTATGTATCCGGTCATGGTCCACTGCTAGCGGATGGATCACTGATCACAGGAAAGATTGGTCGAGATCTCGATGTAGAACAGGGAAAAGAAGCAGCCCATCAAGTGGGGCTTGCCATTTTGGCTACATTGATGAGTCATCTTGGAAGTCTCGATCGCATTAAGCGGGTTGTCAAAGTGTTCGGTATGGTCAATGCAACAGACGATTTCCCTCATCACCCAGCCGTCATAAATGGCTGCAGTGAATTATTTCGATCTGTCTGGGGTGAAGATCGCGGCATCAGTGTACGCAGCGCTGTTGGTGTTGCCTCCTTGCCAGCGAATATGGCGGTGGAGATTGAAGCCATGTTTGAACTCACCTAAGCGGCATATGTGCGGTCGCAAAGCACCCTCGTGGCTCATGAAAGCTCCAGAGCCATCGCACCGCGGCTTCTGCTTGAACAACGTCTAGATGTGCTATGACGGATTAGTCACTTTTGAAGATGTAGCTTCCAGAGTGTTGCATCACTTCGAAGGTACAGCCCATCGTCTACAGCGGCAGGTGAGGCGAGAATCTGTTCGTCTACGGCAAATGTAGTGAGTAATTCGCCATCCTGTTGTATGTCGATCACTTGTATCAATCCATCCTCATTCACACAAATCACAAGACTTCCAAGAATGACAGGCGTTGCGCTAAAAGGTCCCTTGAGTCGGGACTGCCAGAGCCGTTTCCCATCACGGACATCGCCCGCAGTAAGAACATTGCCCTTACTGATGGTGAGAACCATCTTGTCAGTGGCTACGGGGCTTGGAGTTCCGGGGGATAAACGGCTTGTTTGCCATAGCTGCTCGGGGCCACTCTGCGAGGTCGAACTGTACTCGAGCGCTGTGATGCCATGCGATGGGACAAATACTGTTGTTCCCATGCGGCAACTTGACGGAATTGTGCTTGCTCCGCCTTCGTACTGCCATGCGATTTTTCCGGTCAAAGCAATAACTGCATCAAGCCCGTTTTTTGATTGAAGACCAACCGTTCCATTTCCCAGATCAATGGGGCTTGTCCAATTGGCTGCCTTGGGTCGATTCATGCGCCAGCGATTAAGACCAGTCTCAAGGTCAACTCCGAGTGTGTATGATTCGCTATCATTTTCAACCTGTGCAATGACGGTATCATCAATCATGACGAGCGAACTGGACATGCCCAGACTATTGCTCACATTCGGATAGTCCAGAGTAATGCCTCGCAACCAGAGCAGATTTCCCGAGACATCAAGGCAGAAAAGATCATTCGAGGAAAATAGAACACACACCTTGTTTCCGTTGGTACATGCTGTCGGTGTGGCAACACTGGTCTTTTCATGACACATGGTGCGGCCAGTTGCTCGAAAGGTCCGTTCCCAATTCTTCTTCCCTGTGTGAGTGTCAAAGCAGAGTACATGGAGGCGGTCTTGTTCTGGGCCACTGCTCGCAGTCAGAAAAACGTTGTCGCCATCAACAACTGGTCCCGACAGGCCACGGCCCGGGAGGGGAGCTGTCCACGCGATGGATTCCGGAGATAACGTGCCAAGCGTACGCTGTGAATGCGATGCTCCACTTCCAGTAGGACCATGGAAGTTTGGCCAGTTGTCACGCGCATCCCCATTGGAGGTCACAAAGAAGGCGTGCATCAAGATAGAGACGGATAGAGAGAGAAGAGAGAGTCGATTTGTCATCATATGTCCGTATTCTCCGAGGTATTCTCTTCAGGAAGAACATCATCGTTGAGTGGTGTTGGTGGACGATCTGTTGCAAGAATGGCTTTGCCAGTTTCATCACAGATACGGAGTTGAAACTGCCACTGCTTGGTCCAATCCTTTTGCTGGCCATCCTGACAGAGTTTGATCAGAAAGATATTAGTGCCAGCCGATAGTTCAATGGGAAGCCGGTATTGGTCAATTCTCATGCCACGATGGTATTCATCACGACTAAATACCAATGTTCCATTATGCCAGACCTTCCAGGCGTTTTTGCAGCCGAGTCGTACTTCGGCTGGCTGCGTGCCTTTTGACTTAAATTCAGTAACAGCGTATGCCACAACTTCCTTGAGGCCATCGTCAGGACCAGGATAGGCCTTATTGAGATCCACCATCCCGTATGGGTCCGCTGTGACATATTTTTTCCAGCGAACGTCTCCAAACTTTCCCTTGTATGACGCAGTGAGATCTGTCTGATCTTCTGGTGGATATACAACACCAAATCCCTTGAGTTCAGAGTTATCAAATGGACCAATGACATTCCACTGAGAAAGGAAACCAAATTGAGTTTGAAGATCCACCGTGATTCCATCGTCTTTGAGCAGCGTTGTGATACGTTTGATTTGATTCACATCGCGAGCTTTTGCTAATGCTGTGCGAAGCGTCTCAACCGACGACTTGGGGTCGTCCTGACGTTGTGCTGCAGCGTGTGAGACAAGTCGTGAGACGGCCTCAAAACGGAGTTCGACGCTTGGGTCATCGAGCATTTCTTGAATGAGTATTTCAGCACGTTCTTTGTGGCGAGCGTGGATGAGTTCCCATGCGAGGCGGCGAGCACGTGGGTCATGTGAGGTGTCTTGAAGAAAACGCTCAAGCATTTCGAGAGGAAGTGTGAGTGAGTGAGTGTTTATTGATTCCACTGCAGCCCGAAGCCAATTGGCTGTCAGTGGGCTTGCGTTATCAAATGCACGTAAGATGGTTGGCAACTCAGAAACGGGTGCTGCAGCGATAATACGCCAAGCCTTCGTCGCAGCTGGGTTGCCTTTGCCCTCTTTTTCAACTGCATGCAGCATCTGGAGAGATTCATCTAGTGAGACGTTGACATTCTCCGAAGAAGGTTTTCTGGACGTGTTCTTTTTCGTTGATGGTTGTGATCCCGCTGCGGTCAGCCCATGTGCCTGTTGTGGAAAATCACGTTGATATGCTGCAAGGAGTGCATGTTCATCACCCTTGAGGATGTAGAGTCGTCCTCGGATTTCTTTTGTTTCGCCAGCCTTGAGCCCCCCAATTCGAAAATCATTATGCATACATGTGGCGACACCTTGAAAGATCTCCTGATAGGGTTCCCAGACAGTGCCAATGATCCATTCATTGTCTTTGGAGGTGCATCCACATAATCCATGGGATGGTACGAGAGGGCTGAGTGGCCGCGGGTTGACATCTCCACGTGGTACCGCTTTTGGGCAATAGACCTGGCCAGGTGTGTATAGAGCATGTGTGGCCCATGGCGACGTTGGGAGCCATGTCAACGTATTATCAATGGCAAGGAAGCATTTTTGAATATATGCAGGCAGAGCTGCTCGTGCTTCAGCAGGAGAGCAACCTGTGAAGGTATCGAGTCGGATACATGGTTGCGCCCAGTGAACGTCAGACGGTGTTGTTGTCTGATTGGAGGCCGTGATAAAAAATGAGATTCCATCGTGCTCTGCTTGTACGACATGTTGGACAATGACGCCATCGGCTAGCGTATCTTCAATAGTTATTCGGTCAGGCGATTTTGAATGAGTGATCTGTTTGCTCGTGTGGGGAATGACTGTGTGATGCCATTCCTGTGTTGTTGAGCCTGGCCGGCAATATGCTTCAAGGTAATGTATGGAGAGTGTGTTGCCTGGAAATGCTCCTTCGATGGTGAGATACCGATCGTTCCAGTGCACCTGAAACTCACTCGAGCGTGCATGTGGAAGTTGCAAAAAGCAGACGATGACCGTGTTGAGGAGAAGACGGGATAAAAAAGCAAGGCCTGTTGTGCGTGGCATACGATTCTCTCCATTCTGCGAGGCGCTGAACGATGTGTCTGGCAGCTATGTGATTCTAACGAGTTTTTTCAAAATTGGAGGAAACGCTCTGGCCTGGCTGGTTTACTTGTTTGGAGTTGTTGGATGACTGCGACGCATTGGGGCTTTACGGAAAGAAGCAAGTGCAAAATCAATGCGAGTGGAGGGATGTAATGGGGCCGTGCGTTGTGTTTTATGGTATCGGGTCTATCAAACGATGACCGAGAATGCTCCATGCCGCGGGACATCCCACGTGTGAGGGTTGAGAAAGTGCGCAGCACAAGCAATCTGCCAATGCTTGATTCCTCGGCAGCCACGATCCAGTTTTTGTGCACCTCGACCAATGCTGAGAAAAATATTGGAAGTCTGGGGGG
>CAXFJI010000141.1:0-6746 GCA_964003275.1 uncultured Planctomycetaceae bacterium | reverse complement strand
CAAGGTATTCCTGCAGCGTGTCTGGTGATGTATTCAGCATGACTGCCCGGCCAGAACGGCCTACACAGAAAAACACGTCATCAATGCCACCAAGCAGTCGTACGGCCTCACCGACTACACGGTTGCCCTCGCCCCGCTTGCTAAGATCAGCCGCGATACCTTGCATCGCATCAGTGTTATCCCCAGCCTGTTCGCATGATTCAAATGCTTTTCGAATGCCTTCAGCGGATCGACCGACGATAAGCACGTGTGCTCCTGCCCGGATAAGATGTCGTGCGAGGACAAGACCGAAGCCGGCCGTGCCCCCTGCAACAAGAATTCTACGGCGGAGCCACTGTGGGTTGGACATGGGCATTTCTCGAATAGGAAACTCGTTAAACTAAGATACACTGAATGCAAAGCAATAGAGTTGCAATAACACACCCTCGTTTGTTCTCCAGCCGGCCTCGCTGAAAATGATTATAAGAAACATTCCGTGAATCATTCTAATCCACATATTGAGCAAGAAGCAGGTGAGACCGCTCAGGTGGTTCGCACGAAAATCGTGGCTACGATTGGTCCGGCTAGCCGTGACGAAAACGTAATTCGAGGTCTGATGGAGGCTGGCGTTGATGTTTTTCGTCTTAATATGGCCCATGGTTCACTGGAAGAACATCAGGTGACACTGGATAGAATCAGGCTCATATCAGATGGATTGAATCGGCCGGTAGGAATTCTTGTGGATCTTGCCGGCCCCAAGATTCGACTTGGTCAGTTACCCGAAGGTTCTGTGGAATGTGTTGAAGGCGAAGAAATTTGGTTCGTCCAAGGGAACGAAAGCAAGGAAAGAGATCAATTTGTCACCAACTACGCTCCGCTTGTTGATGAGCTTTCAGTTGGGGACAGTGTGATGATTGCAGATGGAACAGTTAATCTTCTTGTTGAAGAATCGACCAATCGTGGTGTGCGATGCCGTGTTATTCAGGGTGGGGTGGTTCGGAGTCGTCAGGGAGTCAATCTTCCGGGAGTCAATTTATCAGTAGCAGCCATGAGCCAAGATGATTGGCATCATGCGGAATGGGCCGCAGCCGCTGGTGCTGATTTCGTGAGCCTATCGTTTGTTCGAAGTCCGGTAGAAGTCAAACTCCTCAAAGAATTACTGCGAACACGAGGTTCTCAGGCTCGAGTTATTGCCAAAATTGAAAAGCGGGAAGCAATAGAAAACCTGGAGTCCATTGTTCAGGCCGCAGAAGCCGTTATGGTGGCACGCGGTGATCTAGGAGTCGAGACCGATGTTGCCAGCATGCCTATGGTGCAGAAGCAAATTATTCGCATCTGTCAGCGGTATCAGAAGCCAGTAATTGTGGCAACTCAAATGCTTGACAGCATGCATCACTCTAAACGACCTACTCGGGCAGAGACGACGGATGTGGCAAATGCGATTCTTGATGGCTGTGATGCGTGCATGCTTTCTGGAGAAACGGCAATCGGTGAGCATCCGTGCCTTGTTGTTGACATGATGCGAAGAATTGCGAGTGAAACAGAAAAACAATACCTTGCAGACCGGTGGCACTACATGGGTGGTCGTTTTCTTGGAGAAAAGAAGAATATTGGTGTTCCAGTGCAGGAGTTTCTTCCGTCACCAGAGTTCCTCATTGATGGCCTCCATCCAATTACGCAAGCTGTTGTCGATGGAGCAAGCCGAATTGCAGGTGAAGTTGGAGCAAAGCTTTTCGTTGTTGCCAGTCGAAGTGGCCTGACGGCTATTGCTCGTTCCAAACGCCGAGGTGCCGTTCCTACAATCGGTCTGTCTGACAACGCGTCGACACTGAGGCAAATGTCGCTGTACTGGGGGGTAACACCAGTTGCAAACATTGCATCTCGAGATGTAAATCAGTTATTGGAGCACGTCAGTGAGTGGGGTTTGGAGCGGGGGCGTTTGCAGCGAGGAGATCGCATTCTTTTGGTAGCAGGTATTGGTTTCGGGACAGGTGGACACAATATGGCAATGGTTCATGAGGTATGAGAGGATTCAATGAATAAAAAGTGTGTGCTGGCTTATTCTGGTGGTTTGGACACGTCGGTAATTCTTGGCTGGCTAATTGATAAGGGATATGACGTCGTCGCAGTATATGTTGACCTTGGGCAGCCGTGTGAAGATCGAGAGGCAACACTTAAGAAAGCGCGTGAATGTGGTGCCGTGAAAGCGTTGATTGCAGATGTGCGTGAGGAAGTTTGTCGAGATTTTGCTTTCCCAACAATGCAGTGGCAAGCCCGTTATGAAGGAACCTATTTGCTTGGTACATCAATCGCGCGCCCACTTATTAGCAAGGTGTGTGTTGACATTGCCCATCAAGAGGGGGCGACGGTCTATGCTCATGGTGCAACAGGAAAAGGTAACGATCAGTGTCGGTTTCAGTTAGCAGCTGAAGCCATTGATCCATCAATCACTGTTCTTGCGCCTTGGCGAATGCAGGAATTCCGTGATCGCTTTCCTGGCCGAAAAGAACTGATAGAGTTTTGTGAAGAAAAGAAGATTCCAGTAAAGGCATCCAAAAGCAAGCCGTACAGTTCAGATGAAAACTGCTTGCATACAAGCTACGAAGCAGGATTGCTTGAAGAACTTACGACTGATGGATTTCGTTTAGTCGATTTTGGAATGACGGTATCTCCAGAAGAAGCTCCTGATAAACCTGAGGCCGTAACGATTCATTTTGAGTCAGGTGTTCCTGTGCAGGTCAACGGTATACCCATGAAGGCTCATGAGATTGTAGAAGCCCTCAACGAGATAGGTGGACGCAATGGGGTTGGGCGCACCGATATTGTTGAAAACAGATTGGTTGGTATGAAAAGCCGGGGTGTGTATGAAGCACCAGGAATGACCATTCTTTACGAAGCCCACCGATTGATTGAACAACTTACACTTGATCGAGATCTTGTTCACCTCCGGGATCGGTTGTCACCCGAAGTAGCTGAAATGATCTATTACGGGTTATGGTACTGTGCCAAAATGGATGCGCTCCTGGCCTTCATTCGAGAAACGGAGCAGCCTGTTACCGGCTCTGTTGAATTGGACCTTTATAAAGGCAATATGCTTGTAAAGAGCCGCATGAGTCCGAATAGCCTCTATGATGCAGCAATAGCTTCGATGGAGGGTGGAGGTTCTTATAATCAGGATGACGCGGAGGGGTTTCTTCGGATTCTTGGCCTTCCGTTGCGGGTGCAGGGAGGGAGCCGGCCGAGGCATTGATCTACCTGTATTGGCGTTTGAGATGTGATTTATGAGGTTCTCGGCATGGCTTGTACTGATTAGTATTGACAGTCGACGTCCAGCATCATGGCTATCGGCAATGCTTGCCGTCAGTGCAATGTGTATGCAGCCAGTTGATGCCACGATAACAGCTTCGTGTGCCGTGACAGCAGCTCTTGGGGATCTGCCGAAGGGTTTTGGAGTATCGGTCAGTCGCATGGGGGTTCTGAGCCGACTGCTGTGGCCATTGTTGGGGCTTTTGGTGGGTGTCTGTCTGTGGATAGGGATTGTAGATTCCCGCCAAGTGTTCTCTGCAATAGTTGCATCAAGTGTTGCAACATTGTTGATGGTGGTCATGCTTTGGATTGTTTGGCAACAAGGAGTAGCCGCTGCTGACTCTGCAAGCCTCTGCTTGGTAGTGGGGTTCATATCCATCATTTTTGGGAAAGTATTCGATTCTATGTTGCTCATGGTCTTGATTTGGGTGAGCTGTATTGGAATTACCATGTGCTTGGGGCATTGGTGTACAAAGCATTGTTTTTCAGAAAGGTTGCCACGAAGAAGTGTTGAAATATCCTTCGGTTTGGCATCACGTACGCCGGCTCGACGTTTCCTGACGTCTACCGCGATGGTGACAATGTTATTTGTGATGGTCAGCTGGTTGCTTCTCGATCCCCGCCAGGCGCCATGGGCCGTTTTGGTGGGTGCCATGTGGATGGTCTGTCTATCAGGGCCTGCGGTGGCACTCGGTGACGGTCTCGTGGAAGATGATGATTCACCGTGGGCATGGGTGGTGCGATCGTCTTCGTGGCAATGGTCGTGGTTTGGTTCAGTGGGGGGATGGAAAAGAACAACATTTGAGACAGTCATTCGTTATATGGCAGTTTTGGGTTGGCCCGCGCTTGTTGCCGCCATTGTTTCATTGGGTTCAACAGCTGGTCCAGTGCCAGGAATGGTGGTGCTTGGAGCGATCGTACTCGCGGGCCTCTTCGTGCTCATTGCCGGGTGGATATGCCAGTCTCTTGCCTTTTCAAGAGAAACATCTTTTGCCGTTCTGCTCAGTGTCCTCGCACCAGTCATTGTCGCGTTGAATACCTCAAACGTCATGAACATGCTGCAAAGAATCCTGAGTGTTTGAAAATCAGGTTTTTAGGATGAGCACCATCCTGCTGGAATTTGCCACGAGGTGCCCCAGGCAGCCAGTGCCCCCTACTTTAACGGTCATGGAATATCTCTATCCTTAAGGTGGGTAAGTTCTTACTCTGATTGTCGAGAAATCCCTGTGACTTGTTCGATAGAAGTCGAGAAGTCTGGTGATGCTAATTTTGCCATCTCGAGAAGGAGCGCTGCTGTGCACGGATTGATAAAGGAACGATTGTTACCATGCTTGAAGGTGGCGTTTAGCTGTAGCTTGCTAGTAATAGTGTCAGCGACGTGTTCCCAAGCAGAATCATTCCCGCCAAGTGAAACAATTTTCCCTGCAACGACAAGGGCCTGGATAAGTCTCCCTGACAGTAGGGGGTTTAGTGAAGCTTTTGGCCAGTCAACCTATGGTCAGCTCACTCAAGATCCAAGCATGAAACCTTTTATTGAAAGTTTCCGTCGACAGCTTGCTGAGTCGGGTGGTGAACGTCTTGGAAAACTTGGTCTCAAACTCAAGGACTTTGAAAAAGTTCCAGGTGGTGAAATTGCAGCGGCAGCCATAGGTCTCGATGACGGCTTGTTGGCCACAGTTCTTCTCGTGGATACGACCGGTCATGAAGAAGAAGCCATTGCCCTATTGAAAAAAATTGAGAAAAGACTTGTGGACCAAAAGTCAAGAAAACTTTCAGTGAAGGGCATGCCAGAGGAAATTCGGATTTATGCGTTACCGCCAAGTGCCGACGATGCAGTGAGAGATGTAGAAGATGTACGTGAGTTGCGTGTTGCTTTCGCAACCGTACCGGGTGCTTTAGTTGTTGGCGATCATGCAGCAACCGTTGCAGATGTTTTAGCGGCACTCGACAAAGGAAGAGCCGATAGTCTTGCATCACATAATACGTTTGCTGCAGTCGCAAAGCATTGCGGAGAGCACATGGCAAATGCAGTGGCTCCATTACGCTGGTACATCGATCCATTTCGTTTTGCTGCCGGGTATAAAGCCACGAATCCTCCTCGGGAAAGGCGTAAGGGGCCTGACTATCTGGCAATTCTTGGTCGACAGGGTTTTGACGTCATAAAGGCTGCGGGTGGAGTTGTCGCTTTTGATGATGGAATTTATGAAATGCGGCATCACGCCATGATCTATGCACCACCGCTCGATGGTCGAGAGCCATTTGCTGTTGATCGTTTTGACGGAGCAGCCCGTCTGCTTCACTTTCCCAATGTCGACTCCATTTCGCCTCCAGCGTGGGCTCCCCGAGATGTCTCGAGTTGGGTGTCCATGAAGTGGGATCTTCAAAATGCCTTTCAATCCATTGAACCATTAGTGGATGACATCGTGGGTGAAAAAGGTGTGTTTGATGACGTCATTGCTTCTCTCAAAGAAGATCCTGATGGCCCTCAAATTGACGTTGAAAAAGACTTGGTTGGATGTTTTGGAAATGAAGTCACTGTGATTAGTGACTATGTTGAACCAATAGGCGTGGAAAGCGAACGCCTTGTTATTGCGATCAAGACAACGGATCCTGAAAAAGTTGCAGAGACAGTTGGCAAAAGTATGGCGACTGATCCTGATATGCAGCGGGTTGAGTCTAACGGACATGTCATCTGGGAGCTTATCGATCGCACAATGGAGATTCCAACGCTTGAGATCGAAACCCCAGGGGGAGCAATTCCTCATGCAGATGATGATCCTCGTACGGCACGTCGTCGTCGTCAGCAACTTCGTGAGCGTGAGGAAAAACTTTTACCACATTCTGCCGTGACAACAGCACATGGATACTTGCTCATTGCTTCACATCGAGATTTTCTTGAAAGAGTTCTGGCAACACCAGAGAGTGGAGAATCGTTGGCAACATCAGGAGACTACTCCGTTGCATCTGTCGAATTGTCAAAGCTTTTGCCTGGGAGCGTTGCAGCGGGTTCATTCAATCGAGAAGATGAGGCTATCCGTCCGGTGTATGAAACATTGAGGCAAGGGATGATGCCGAAATCAAAGAGTATGCTCGGACAACTGCTCAATGGTATTCTCGGTGATGGCAAGGAAGGAAGTGTGCGAGAGCAAAAAATCGATGGTAGTTTGCTCCCTGAGTTTGATGTAATTCGACATTATTTGGGTGTTGGTGGTGTTGGGCTTCAGACTCTTTCTGATGGATGGTGCATCACTGGTTTTTCTCTGTCAAAGGGGCCAGAGGGCGAGGTTGCCCGACGTCCTGTATCGCCAGTCGGTCGCTGAGGGCTGAGTCGGTGAGTGTTGGGGAGGCAATTGATGCCTTTGTGTAGCAGACATTTCAGATGCCTCGTGACGGGCAGCCTATGCCGATTGTCTCTGCTTGTTGTATTTGCCGTTTCTACGAGTGTCACTTTTCGCTCTGTC
>CAXFJI010000140.1:0-6756 GCA_964003275.1 uncultured Planctomycetaceae bacterium | reverse complement strand
CAAAAACACCAAAAATAGTCCGAGCCACACCAAGCCGCTGACCATCTTCTCGGATGGGTGGATGATCTGCTCCCATCAGCATCACAATCACGACCATCGCTATCCAATTGTATAATTCAAACACCACAATGGCGACAACAGCACATGCCAGAACACTTCGAGCCACCCACTTTGACATTCGACCGAACACCGCGTAACTAATGTGACCACCGTCAAGCTGACTTACTGGAATCATGTTGAGTCCAGTAACAAGAAGTCCAACCCAACCAGCCATAAACAAGGCATTCGGCTCAATACCCCCAGAAGCCTCAGGCTTGATGATGCTAAGGAGCCATTGCGCTAATGGAGAGAGCGCAAACGGACTCGTATCACTTGACGTGCCAAAAAACATTCCAATCGCCATTACGGGAACCGCAACAATCAGTCCAGCGATTGGTCCAGCAAAAGCAATATCGAAAAGTTGTCGACGGTTTGCCCTCGAGCCCTCCATGCCAATAACAGCTCCCAGTGTGCCTGTTAGCAATATTGGAACAGGCAAAAAAAATGGTAACGTCGCCGGAATGCGATACCTCCAAGCAACAATAAAATGTCCAGCCTCATGCGCGGTCAGCACTGCCATCACTGCAACCATGTATGCGAAACCACGCGGCCAATTCAGGCTGAACGTAGAAGCGATATCATCATCAAAACCCATGATCATTGGCTGCCAACCAACGACACCTGCAGAAAATGTCGTGACGCATGTCAGGACATACAACATTCCTTGCAACCGCAACCGTCTAAACGTAGACGCACGTGCTCGCGGATGGTTTTCAATAACGACTACATCCTCATCGAGAGTCGACTTATCCCAATTGTCTTTATGATCCATTTCTCACTGCACAATGACTCAACGGTAGCGGATCTTCATTTCTATCATACTGAAACTCCGAACTCATCGCTGTATTGAAAAAACCATTCCGGAAAGCGTTTGAGAAAAGCTTTAGACATAGGTGGTATACTTTCTCTTATTGATTATGATTCGATTCAATGTTGAATCTACGCGATTCTCGAACTCTTCGTGAGCTTCAGACTTCTCCCAAGTAGACCCCTTGGGCGAGGAACACTCCTGTTCCATTTTTTCCTTTACACAAAAAACGTTATGAATCAGAACACGCAATTTCTAAGGCATACGATTGCAGAAACAGATGTTCAGTCGCTTGCTGAAACCTATCGGACGCCCGTGTACGTCTATGACGCGCAAGTCATTCGCCAGCGATGCCGTGATTTATCTTCATGGGATACTGTCCGTTTTGCCCAGAAAGCTTGCTCCAACCTGGCCATTCTCAATCTCATTCGACAGGAAGGCGTCTTGGTTGACGCCGTCAGTACTGGAGAAATTCATCGCGCTATTAAGGCTGGGTATCACCCTCACACATCGGAGTCAAAGCCCAACAGCCTCCCACAGGAACACCCTATTGTCTACACGGCAGATATTTTTGATCGTGAGAGTCTTGATGCTGTTACGGAATTGGGTATTCATGTGAATTGTGGTTCGGCCGACATGATTGAACAACTCGCTGAAAGGACACCGGGGGCAAATATCACACTTCGGGTGAATCCAGGTTTTGGTCACGGTCACAGCCAAAAAACAAATACTGGGGGCGAAGGTTCCAAACACGGCATATGGCACCAAGAAATTCCAGATGTTCTTCGTCGAGCTGAGTGGGCAGGCCTTTCTATCTCTGGACTCCATATGCATATCGGCAGTGGGGCTGATTTGAAACATCTGGCCGAAGTAGCAGGTGCTCTTGAAAAAATTGCGATGGAGGTCGGCCGCTCGCTCACTACGGTTTCTGCCGGAGGTGGTCTCCCTGTACCGTACAAACCTGATGAAAAGCGAGCTGATCTCGCAGGATATTTCTCTCTTTGGGATTCAACTCGCAAGCGTCTAGAGCAGAATTTTGGACATGCGATCCGTCTTGAAATTGAACCGGGACGTTATCTCACTGCAGAGGCTGGTTATCTCATCACTGAAGTTCGGGCAATCAAGCATCAGGGCACACGGAAATATGCACTTGTGGATGCGGGCTTCAACACGCTAGCCCGACCGGTGCTCTACGGTTCCTTTCACCCAATACGCCTATGCCCCGTCGAGGAAACACCTGAGCTTGATATCCAAGAATTCGCTGTTGGAGGGCCACTTTGTGAGTCTGGTGACATTTTTACTCAGGAGGAGGGGGGGTTTGTGACAACACGACAACTCCCTCGGATGAAGGTAGGCGATTACCTTGTCATAGAAAACACTGGGGCATACGGTTTTGTTATGGCTAGTAACTACAATTCGAAGGTGTTTCCTGCAGAAGTGTTAGTAGACGCTGGTTCTCCAAGACTTATTCGCTCGCGGCAGACAGACGCTGATCTCACTCGCGGAGAAACTCTTTGATTAGCGAAAATAAAAGATATTTTGCAGACTCATGATAGTCGGCTAAGATTATGAGTATTGTTTCAGATTTCCTTCGAAACAGGCCGAAAAGACTACTATGGCAAAAGCTCGACCCCGCAAAAAACTTCCTAAAGAACTCGCAGTAATTAACGCAGACAACTGCACGGGATGTGAATCATGTCTTGAGGTATGCCCCGTCGACTGCATTGTAAAAATCCAACAATACGATCAATACCACAACCTTCAAAGTTGGTGTGAGATTGACCTTGAACGATGCGTTGGATGTGAAGTTTGCGTCCATATTCCAGGTAAAAAATCAAATCCTTATGAACTCAAGGTTTGTCCTTGGGATGCAATTGAGATGGTGCCCACTGAAGAGGTAGCTCAGGTCGTTGCTCAAGTTGGTGGGCCGCCTGAATATGTTGACGAGCACTGGGACCGCCTTGTAGGCACTGCACATAAGTTGGCCGAACTTAAGGCAGGAGCAAGTTGACCGAAGTATAGGAAAACGATATAAATGTACATATGTACACTAATTCGGATCCGAAGCTTTTCTCCCACGTCCGATTGGCTTGTTCGCATGGGATTGGTCCTCGGACTCGAAAGATACTCCTTGAACGGTTTGACTCTCCTGAGGCTATCTTTACAGCATCCCCTGACGAACTCAGAGCGGTAAGAGGAATTGGCAAAAAACTTGCCATGTCCGTTGCTTCCAAGCAATCGGCTATCGCTGCAGAAAAGACAATCAGACTATGTGAAAATAAAGGCATCACGATTCTGGTTGAAGGAGATCCTGAATATCCAAATCTCCTTTCACAAATTGAAGATCCTCCAGGGATTCTGTTCACGAGAGGGTCTCTGGAACACAGGCCGTGTCTGGCAATTGTGGGTTCAAGACATGCAACAGCATACGGACTTCGTATGGCTGAAAAACTCGCCAGTGACCTCGTTCAAATAGGGTACACAGTCGTAAGTGGACTGGCTCGAGGCATCGACGCAGCTGCGCACCGTGGTGCCATTCGGGCCGGAGGGCACACGATCGCCGTTTTAGGCAATGGCATCCTCTCGATATATCCACCCGAACATACGAGCCTTGCCAATGATGTGATGTTATGCGGCGCAATACTCAGTGAGTTTCCTCCTCAATCACCGCCTTCAAAGCATACTTTTCCGCAACGTAACAGAATTATCTCAGGGCTTTGTCTTGGCACAATTGTGGCCCAATCATCACCACGTTCGGGTGCTCTTATCACAGCCCGGCTAGCCAGCGAACAAGGCCGTGAGGTATTCGCAGTCCCTGGTCCCATTGACTGTCCTGTTTCTCGAGGTTGTCATGCACTCATCCGAGATGGTGCAAAACTGGTTGAAAGTGTTCATGATGTCATTGATGAACTTGGGCCTTTAACTAAAACCTTTACCGATTCAAATGGAAGGAATGTGCGACATCCAGCGGAATTCAATCTTGGACCAATTGAACAAAAAGTGATTGATTCTTTGGAAAAATATGGGGATTCCAGTCCGGTTTCCATCGACCTGCTTGTTAGCATGACACATCTTCCCCCTTCCCAAATTCTTGCAACTATAAGTGTGCTCGAAATGCGCAAGCTCCTGAGTCGTTTTCCTGGTGGGTATGTTGCTAAAACATAAACACCGTTAGTACGGACGTTTTGTACCTTACGCCCTTCTCTCACAGCTATTTATTCGTAAACTCTTACGCATGGACACAACACTTTTTCACCGTGCGGAAGCAATTCGATCACGACTCCTTCAACTACGAGACTCTCTTTGACTGGGGTGGCAAAAAACAATCTGCCGCTCTCATCGAGGACGAGATGGGTGAAGATGGTTTTTGGAACGATAATGAGAACGCACAGAAAATCGTTGCCAAGCTAAAGACAATCAACTCCATCCTGAAGCCCTTGGAAGAGGCCATTGCGGTTTCAAATGATCTGGAGGCACTTGAAGAATTAGCCCGTGAAGATGGTTCATTAGAAGAAGAACTTGCATCGGAGGCGCTCCATCTCGAACGCCTTGTTGACTCTCTTGAACTGACTTCTCTTCTTGCTGGAAATCATGACTCGTGCAATGCTCTTCTCTCGATTCACGCAAGAGATGGAGGCACTGATGCCAATGACTGGGCCGAAATGCTTCTCCGCATGTACTCAGCTTGGGCGACGAAGCGAGAATACGACGTTTCTCTTATCGACCGCCAAGATGATGATGTCGCTGGGATTCAGAGTGCAACAATAGCCATCCGTGGACCATGGGCCTATGGATATCTCAGAGGAGAAACAGGCATTCATCGTCTTGTACGAATTAGCCCATTCAACTCTGAAGGCAAACGACAGACAAGTTTTGCTGCAATTGATGTATCACCAGAAATTGCTGACGATGATTCTGAAATTGAAATTAATGACGAGGATATCCGAGAGGATGTTTTCCGAGCGAGTGGCGCTGGAGGACAACACGTCAACAAAACATCGAGCGCTATTCGCCTGACGCACTTACCAAGTGGCATTGTCGTTCAATGCCAAAGTGAACGCAGCCAACATAAAAACCGTGCCTCTGCCATCAAGATGCTTCGTTCCCGTCTGGCTCGAATTGAAGACGAGAAGCGTGAAGCCGAGCAACTTGCTCGCTACCAACAGCAACCTAAAACCGGGTTCGGGTCACAGATACGAAACTATTTTCTCCACCCTGACCAGAGAGTAAAAGACCAACGAACGGGTTTTCATGTCGGGAATTTCCAAAGTGTTCTAGATGGCAATCTTGACGGTTTTCTGGATGCTTATCTACGTTGGGGAGCAGCAGACACTGCCCCTGTCAACCAACGAGATAGTGACTGACCACCCCGTATAGGCAACTCGACTAGACGCGAAAGTAGTCTCAGATTAGGTTTTTCACTTATTCTTCTTCACAAATAAGGATGCAAATGGCGGAGAAAGAACAAGCATTGGAAGTTGATGGCGTGGTCACCCAGGCTCTCGCAAACACAAGATTTCGTGTGCAGGTGACGGGCGGACACATCGTCAATGCTCATGTCGCTGGAAAGATGCGAAAGAATTTTATTCGTATTGTTCCTGGAGATAAGGTGAAGGTTGAACTTTCTCCTTATGATCTTACGAAGGGAAGAATTACATTTCGAGAACGTTAGTTCTGACTAACGTTCTGCTCCCTCGGAATCACGACCATCCAAAAATTGCTTGAGATCACCAAAGGTTCTTAGTGGTTCTTTTCCCTCACGCATTTCCTGCGTAATTGGTGCTGCTGTTTTTTTCGGGGTCGCTGAATACGTCCGAGATTTACGGTCTTGGGTCTGCTTCCGACTCCCTCGCTTGCGCCTCGGTCTTTTATGTCTTTGAGATTTCTTTTCTTGTGTATTGCTCTCTGGAGCTTTTTCTACTCCTCGAGGTGTTCGTTGTACTTGCTCACTTCTTTTGGGCTCTGATCCGGGCTTGATCATCGTTAGCGCAACCCGTCGTCGAGTCTTGTCAATTTCCAATACCCACACCTTGACAACCTCACCAACACACACAATATCGTGAGGGTCACGAACATATCGTTGCGAAAGTTGACTAATATGCACCATACCACTGTCATGCAACCCGATATCGATAAAGGCACCAAAGTCAACCACATTCAACACCGAACCTTGTAACTCCATCCCCACTTCTAAGTCTTCAAGTTTCAAAACTCCTTTTTTGAAAAATGGCTGGGGAAGATCTTCCCTTGGATCACGTCCCGGCCGTAGAAGTTGTTCAATGATGTCAGAAAGCAAAAGTCGTCCAACGCCAAGTTCTTCCGCCAGAGAATCAAGATCAAAATCTTTGCTTTTCTGCAAAAGCTTTTCTGCACCCTCTCTTGTCCGCAGATCACTTGCTTCACCTCCCAGTCGACTCAAGGCCTGCTGGGCAATGTCATAACTTTCTGGGTGAATCCAGGTCGAGTCAAAGGGATCTTCTCCATCAGAAATTTTCAAAAAGCCAGCTGACTGAACAAATGCACTCTCTCCGAAACCGGGAACATCCAACAATTGTTTTCGGGTACGAAACGGACCGTTACTCGTTCGCCATTCGTGAAGATTCCTCGCTGTGGCCTGATTAAGCCCCGACACGTACCGCAATAATGCTGGACTGGCAGTATTTACATCCACACCAACGTAATTCACACAGCTTTCAATCACATTGTCTAGAGAAGTATGCAGGTGACGGGCTTTCACGTCATGCTGATAAAGTCCAACGCCTATATTTGCCGGCTCAATCTTTACCAACTCTGAAAGAGGGTCTTGCAATCGCCTTCCAATGGAGATGGATCCTCGAATAGCTGCCTCA
>CAXFJI010000139.1:0-6782 GCA_964003275.1 uncultured Planctomycetaceae bacterium | reverse complement strand
TGGGTCAAAGCTTTTTGCCGGAACAGTCAAAGACGGGTTCGATCTTCTCAACAATAATCTTGCCAATGATGGCCTGTTTGAAAAGATCAAAACCAATATGTTGCCGTACGATGACTACACAACGAATGTGCTCTTAACGATGTATCACGTACAAAATCGCCTTGGTGTGGATTGGCCGCAGCCAGATGTCCCGCGCTATCGACGCATTCAAATTCTAGAAACCATTGATAAACATAGGAAAAAATGGCCGGCATGGGCTTTCAGCAAAGATAATAAAGATTTTCTCAAACAGCTTTCCTTTCCTGAAATACGATGGGCGGCTTTGACTTGGCTTGGCTATCCCAAAAAAAAACTGCCTTTGGATGCAAAACACCAACGCCAAGATGCAAGTCAATATGATTTCCAACCAACACAGAATGTCATCAGTGAAATCACGCAACATGATATGATTCAGGCCTACAGGATGCTTCGCTTCAAGCAATGTGTAAAGGCTTACTGAGTGAGTATGTCTAGTTGGTTAACTCCACACACAATATGACTGTGTCCTTTTCAACTATATAATATTACTCGGATACAAACCCCGTCTGCGAATCGCAATCATGTATGGTTAATCTGATATTTTTCCCATCAGCATGCTTGTATACCCAGGTCAACAGAATTGATTTTTATGTATCAGATTACGTTTATCTGAATGATCATCATGGACGGCATTCGGAACGTGTTCGTAGAAAAACAAACAAATGCAAAAACGAATCCTACGGTCCATGCTGAAGGTTCTTGGTTTTGGACCTCGACTTCTTGTTGGGTTAATTGACTTTAATTGGTTATTGATACACCAACTCAAGAAATCAAAACTTCAGCTCAAGGTGGATCGACCTTCTTCCTCGATCCGTGTTATTCATAATCGACTAACAGTCACTGGGTGGGTCTTTGATGAAACAAGCAATGCTGCAGCACCTGTCCGCGCAAAAATAGGCAACGAAACCGTATCTTCCATCATTGAAAAGAACGTCGCTTCTTCTGACGGGGCAAACCAGTCCACAAACAATGCACGGGATTGCAGATTCTCGATTCCATTATCTCTTCCGCCTGGAATACGGCGCGTATCTATTCAGGCACAGAGCTCTCAGAAAACGTGGATTACCATTCGCCGATTAGTCCTTATTGTTCTGCCAAATTTCCGCTTTAGGAACTTTCTTTCGTTTCGCAAACCAACCTACAATCAGTCTGTCATTAATGAAAATAAGGCACTTGATACAGATATCGTTGCTGAAATAGATCAACATATTGCCTCGATGATTGTGCGGCCAACGTTTTCGATCATCATCGTAACGCAGAATGAACGAAAAAATGTCTTGCAGACTCTGCGATCTGTTGAGCAACAGGTTTACCCACATCATGAAATACTTCTCACCAGTGACGTGCGCCCAGAGTCGAGGGACTATTCGCTCGAATATAACGAGCTACATCTGCCCGAACTCAAAAACCTTGAGGATATCCACGGCGACTACTGCCTCTTTATAAAAGCAGGTGACCAATTACACAGTCACGCTCTGTATGAATTTGCAAGTAGTGTGAACACACATGCACAAGCTGATATTATCTATGCTGATGAAGATGTCGTTGACGGCTACGGTAGATTCAGCAATCCATTTTTCAAGCCTGACTGGAGCCCTGATTATCTGGAGGTCTTCAACTACATTGAGTTTCCCTGCTGCTACCGTACAAAATTAGTCGTTTCCGGCTATCAGAATTATTGTCAGTACGATCTTGCCCTGCGAAGTACCGAAGTTTCAGATCATATTGTTCACATACCAAAGGTCTTAGGGCATCGGTGGAAGACTTCCACGCTCACGAAGCACAAAAAGACAAAAGGCGACTCAGATCGACAGTATCTCCAGCATCGGCTTTCAAGAACTGGGCGTTCAGGAGACATTACCGAACATACAAAACATCGTGGTTGCTATGTGATCACGCCTCGGCTTACAAAAAATCCTCTTGTATCCATCGTTATTCCGACGGCTGGAAATATCCGGCATATCAAGGGAAAACCAGTTGATCTCGTATCAAATCTTGTGACTCAGATTTTTGAACGGAGCACCTATACCAATAAAGAAGTTATCGTCGTTGATAGTGGCACACTGTCTGAAAGTCAAACACAGGTACTCCATCACCATCATTGCAAACGAACAAGTGATTCAGCAGACCATGTCAATATCGCGCGGAAAATAAATCTTGGTGCAAAGAAAGCGTCTGGAGAATACCTTCTTATTCTCAATGATGATATTGAAATATTAACCAACAACTGGCTGGAACGAATGCTTGGCCATTTTGAAAAGCACGGTGTCGGAGTGGTTGGATGTCGCTTACTGTATCCAAAAGGTACCATTCAGCATGCAGGGATCGTTTTTGTACAAGGTCATCCAGAGCATGTTCGTCGACGCAGACGAGGAGATGAGGCTGGGTATTTTTTTAGTAGTTGCGCACCTCGCAATTTTATGGCCGTGACTGGTGCTTGCATGATGACACCTCGTCAGATGTTTCTTGATATTGGTGGTTACAATGAAAACTTTCCTATCAATTATAATGACGTCGCTTATTGTCTGTCCTTAGGAACAAAAGGTCTTCGAACCGTGTGTGACAACGGAGTCGCCCTGACACACCTTGAATCTGCATCAAGAGAAAAATCCATTGCCACTAGTGAGACCGCTGTTTTTGAGCAACTCTGGTCAGAAGAGGTGGTAACAGATCCTTTCTACAATAACGAACGCTTTAATCAGACGAAGCCTATGTTTCATTTTGAGCAAAACGTAAAACAAATCTGATATGATCGCTGACTTTATAGGCTAAACAAACGCATGGAAGATGGTATTGCTGTCGCGTATCTGTTACGTGGCAAAGACACAAACTGGCAAGACTGTTGCAATCGGTTTCTCTATTCCTATCAACAGTACGCAGCGGGTTGTGATCATGAATTACATATCATTATCAAGGGATTTGAATGCCCAGAGGATGAATTACGTGCTCGACAAATTATTGCACCCTTGGAATGTCATGTATCTTCAGTTGCAGATGACGCTTTTGACATCGGTGCTTACAGAGAATGGTCGAAAGGAATTAAAAATACGGTCATCTGCCTCATGAACACAGGGAGTGAAATCCTCGCGGACCACTGGCTTCAAAAATTGCATGGCAACTTTCTAGATCCTTCAGTAGGAATGGTAGGCGCAACAGGTTCATTTGAAAGCCTTGGATCGCGACTAAAGGGGTTTCCTGCTTATCCAAACCCCCATATCCGAACAAATGCGTTTCTGCTTGCGCGAGAGCAATACCTCGAAGCCTCAGAAGGCCGTTCATTCAAGACAAAAGAAGATGCTTTTCGGTTTGAAAGTGGGAATACCAGCCTCACACAGTTTGTAAAAAGAGCTGGTTTGGAAGCACGGGTTGTGGGTCGTAATGGCCGTGCTTACTGTGAAAAAACCTGGCCTGTAAGCAATACCTTCCGTCAGGGCAGACAACACAATCTCCTTGTAGGAGACAGACAAACACGAGGATATGCATCGAGTCCATGGCATCGGAAAAAGTATCTGGCATCAGCAGCCTGGGGATCCACATTGAGGAATTCCTCACTCTATCGGTGGGGGTAAATCTCTGCCATATAGTTTCTCTTAGATACACCAAAACTTATAGCATTTGATTGTAATCGTCATCACAAAAAGCTTGTTGTGTTTCAAAGATGGTGTACTGCTGTTGCATACCAACAGCAACACTTCCTACTCGTCACATCGATAGACTTCTTCAACATAGCCTTTTCGCAGCCAAAATAAATTACGAGATACTCTTTGAAAACCAGACGCCGTGTTGACCAATTCAGAAACCTTATTTTGCTTCATATCAAGGTGCCACATTTTACCTGCAGCTTCTTGATTGATGGAAAGAAAATTCCTGCACAGGGAAGGGATTCTCTGTACGTAATCAGTTGCAACGTCTGCTGACATTTCAGGAAGAGAATCACAATTGACTAGCACTTCAAAATGTTGGCGTGGCACCGAACCAAGGTGTTCTGGCAAAACTAATCGGATCCCTGGAGCATTACTCCAACACTCACTGCAATCGCTGAAGAAGAACCGTGTGCCTTGCATGTTCTGCATGAGAAAACATGCAGCAGTTGCCCGTACGCTTGGAATATCGACTAGCGTCACATTTTTTATTCCCATCAAATAGCAATAGTACGCTAGATATCCGACACCACTCCCGAGTTCACAAACGGGAGTTTCTGCACAAGATAACATTTCCCGAAGACGAATTGCGATATACAAATAAATACAATCACGATTTGTGAAGTGGCCTCTTCGAGTGCGTACAGAAAACAAACCTCCCTTGAACGATGGAAATCTTATTGGAAACCCAAGCTTTTTCTCAATTTTATCCCAGATTTCATCTGGGTCTGAATAGATGATATCTCCACATCGATTTTGTTCTCTGTTTTCGATATGGATCACACCAAGGTATTCTGCCAAAGAAATAAGTGCGTCTATGTGAAATAGCTTAAGGCTCTCCCGATAATCCTCGTCCTCGTTGAGTCTGCGATTCACATCTGCTCCCGCGTACTCAATCCCTTCACCGAGCGGGGTATCAAACATGTTACCGAGTATTGCTTTAGCTTCGGCATCACTCTTAAGAATAGAAGCAAGCACAGCCTCCCGCCTGGGCACGATAAATGTGCTCCAGATATCTTCTCCGCTTTTCTCTCCTTTTTTTGTAATCAATTCACGAATAGCACTGATGACTTGTGATTCGTTTTCAGGCGACGACTCTGGCGCTTGTTCAATAGTTGCTGTGGAATATGCCTCTGTCACATGATGCTGAAGATACCCCAACAGAAGGTGGGAGGAATGAATCTGATTGTAATCCTTGAGAATACGTTTCATTGGGGATGATTCTTTCATCATTTCAAAAACCTCATTACTTTTTTTATCCATCCTCTGGATATACCTTCATAAATTTGTGAGAAGTCAACCTTCGGATAGCATTGAATAATTTGATCGAGTGCGGATGCTGCTGCGTTGTCTTTCATAAAATACTCTCGACCACGTCCCGAAATGCCCTTACTGAGTCGAGAAAACGTCTGTTCTTCTAAAACTCGGATGATGTCGGTTTGCCCAGCCTGAATCCCAAATTGTGATACGAGAGAAGTAATCGTCGATTCCACATTCTGGAATAGCTGAGAATAGGTTAGAAAGAACGGAGGAGGAATCTCTGGATATTCCTCCTCCCAAAGGACCCACGATAGATAGAAGTTAATGAACCACGGAGCATTGGTAACCGTGACCGCATGGATACGAGACAAACTTGCCTCACTTAGATCGTCATGCAGTCTGTTCGACCAAAAACTATGTGGAAATAGCGTTGACTCGTTGTTCATGTGATCGGCTAACGAGACGAGACAGTCCATCAAATCACGAACGAGTACGACAAAGCGTATTGGATACCTCATGGCTAAGTCAGCTGTATTTGCATTTAAGCGAACATGCTGATGACCTATGACATGTCCACCTTCATGCTTACGAAGTACTTCACGGATAACACCCTCGTCAAGTTCCTGCTCTCGGCGTTCACCAAACGGGACAAGTGGCTCCAAGACGCACGTTGGCAAAGCAGATAACTTCCTTGTCAGAAATGTTGAACCTGACTTCGGAAAGCATGCAACGACTATTATCTGTGTCTGTTTTTTTTCTTCATCCATGTCCGAAAAGGATTTCCATACATAATTGTTTTCTAGCCTCGATGCCCGATAAATACTGTCGTGACACAATGACTGCAATGACGTAATACCAGAGCATAAATCGCACACAAACATTTTGTGGTGCGAACACGCTGTTCATCAGAGTATTTTTGCAGCGCAGATCTAACGTTGACGATTTTATAATAAAAATGTTATCTCAACGTCTATTTGAATTGCTATATCCGATTCTCGACATCCATCAGTATCCATCTTTTAAACATGCGATTTATCAAGACATCACTCTCAGGTCCCTGGCTTATTGAGCCTGAGTGTCACACCGATACTCGAGGCTTTTTTGCACGATCATGCTGCGACCGTGAATTCGATGAACATGGACTATGGCATAAGTGGGTGCAGTTCAATATTTCATACAATGAATCGAAAGGAACTTTGCGAGGCCTTCACTTTAGCCTGCCAACAGTTCATGAAGTGAAGCTTGTACGATGCACTTCGGGTGCAATTTTTGATGTGATTGTTGATATTCGTCCCGATTCCAATTCTTTTGGTCAGTGGTTTGGAACAGAATTGACGGCAGAAAATCGATGCGCACTTTACATTCCGGTGGGCTTCGCACATGGCTTTCAGACCCTGACGGATCGATCTGAGGTTTTTTATCAAATGGGAGACTTCTATGATCCGGTCGCTTCAAGGGGCATCCGATATAATGACCCAACGATTTCAGTGCAATGGCCATTACCTGAAAAAATCATCTCAGCAAATGATGAAAAACTCCCGTCCCTTGATGAGGCCTTAGAGCCATCAGTATGAAAATATTTATAACCGGAGCATCTGGTTTCATTGGGCAGCGAATCATCAAACTCCTTCTCCATAGTTGTGCCGATGTAAATCTGCTCGCAACAACACGCAATCGAGAGACTGGGAGCAGAAGGCAGACCGACACACGATTGCATTGGGTTCATACAGATATCACACATGCTCACGAAACACGCTCGCTTTTAGAGACTTTCAAACCAGACATCTGCCTGCACCTGGCATG
>CAXFJI010000138.1:0-6870 GCA_964003275.1 uncultured Planctomycetaceae bacterium | reverse complement strand
TCTTCGGGCCAACGGAGACCGGCGTTCGGCTTGGCTCTGCTGTACTGACGATTGGCACCTGTCTCCTGACATGGCACATCGGGGTCCAGTTTTTTTCCCAAACCATCGGATTTGTCGCTGGATTAGTCATGGCAACCTGTATCTGGACGGGTGTTGGAGGGAGGGCCTCTACGCCTGATGCCCCGCTTGTTTTTTTCACAACCCTGACATTTTTTCTCTTTTTTAAAGAGAGTCTGGGCAACAGATTGCAACAAAAAGGCGATTACATACGTTTTTCAAAATGTGGTGCCATGGCTATTGGAGCCGTTTGCGGTCTGGCTGTGCTTACAAAAGGACCCATCGGCTTTGTCATTCCGTCTATGGCAATGCTTGTATTTGCACTTATTCGAGCATGGTCTGTCCCAAAATCATCCTTGCTCCACGTGCTCACACAACTAAAGCCCTTCACTATTTTGGCGTCGATGCTTGTTGTGGCATTACCTTGGTATGTGTGGGTAACAATACGCACTAATGGTGAGTGGTTGAAAGAATTCTTACTTGTCCACAATGTGGGTCGATTTGTACAGCCTATGGAAGGTCATTCGGGTTCTATTCTGTATTATCCCACAATCATTGCCATCGGTTTGTTCCCATGGTCACTTGTTCTTATCGCAACGGTTATTCACTGGGTTGCTTTAATCAGACTCCGTACACACAGGTATCATCCTGCAATTCAGCTGATCTCATGTTGGGTAGTCACATGGATCATTTTTCTATCACTGGCAGGTACAAAACTGCCTGGATATATCTGGCCTGCGTACCCTGCACTCGCTCTCGTGACAGGGTGTTTTTTCGATGCATGGAAAAGAGGCAAACTTTTCTGGCTATCCTCTTGGAAACGTGATCTACACAGGTTGCATGACCTTATCATGCAAACAGGATTTGCCGTTGTTTTCTTTACAGGGCTTGCTTTATCGATAGCACTTCCCATTGCCTCCCTTTACTGGTGTCCAGGAACAGAATGGATTGGGATCATTGGATTAGTACCCATTTTGGGGGCCGTATTTGGCTGGAGGCTTACCCTCTTAAGGCAAAGGCAACGTGTTATCACCACCACGGCGTTCATCGGAGGTTTCTTGAGTCTCTTGTTGTCCGTTATTGTTGCTCCTCAAATTGGCCATATCGCAACTCCAAAAGCGCTTCTCCATTCAATGGAAAAAGGCAACTTGTCTCATACATCAATGGCTAGTTTCCGGAACACGCCCCCAAGTCTTGTGTTCTACTCAGGTGGTCCAGTGACCAAACTGCAAACGCAGTTCGATGTTAAGCGTCACCTCACATCACGAAAAGATGCCTCTCTTATCGTCGACCGACGAAAATTTCATCTTCTCAGCCGTTCCATACCAAAGAGCCATGGCATTGTCTCCGAGGCCAACACCGTTTCATCACGACATCTCATTCTCATCGGCCCCGTTGATGAGGACGAGATAGCACCACGTGATCGTATTCACGATTCAGCTATTACTTGGCTAACGCAGTTTCAATAGCTTCCACGAGATCTGAATCGTCTGGTCGAACCCGAGTCATAAAGCGACCCGTAATCTGACCGTCTTTCCCAATAAGAAACTTTTCAAAGTTCCAGCCAACCTCACCACTTGGATCTGCTGTTTCTGTAAGTGTTTTATAAAGCTGAACTTTCTCGGGTCCTTTGACAACAACTTTCGAAAACATTGGGAAGGTCACGCTGTAATTTGTTGAACAAAACTCTTTGATTTGAGCGTCACTGCCTGGCTCTTGCCTTCCAAAATCATTGGCTGGAAAACCGAGAATGGTAAATCCTTGGTCTTTGTATTTCTCATACAAACTTTGAAGACCTTCATACTGCGGAGTTGCTCCGCACTTGCTTGCAACATTGACGACAAGAACAACCTTCCCCTCGTAGGTAGCTAAGTCAATTTCAGACCCATCAATCGATTTCATGGTTCCTGACAACGGAATGTCTGCACGGCCAAAGCCGGTAACAACAAAGGAAAATACCAGCACTGCAAAACATGCAAACAAAATGGTTTTTGTCATCGAAAAGCCTTCTTTCAACTCAAAATTTTCTATGTGGAAAAATTCAACGAAACAAAAAGCAACGAAAAGTATTATAGGGCTGCAGGCCCTGCGTCTAGGATATCCTTCCCAGCATCCTTTGCGTAGGACTCAAAATTCTTACGAAACCTTCCAGCAAGATTCCTTGCTGCCTGCTCCCACTCAAGTGGATCTTCCCAGGCCTGAGCCGGCACCAGAATCCCTTTATCGACTCCAGGAACGCTACAAACGGCGTGCAGGCCAAATATTGCATCCTGAAGCAAAGGAGCCTTTAGGAGCACTCCAGAGTGAATTCCGTTGATGATTTTCCTCGTTATGGAGAGGTCAATGCGCTTCCCCTGACCATACCCTCCTCCAGTCCAGCCCGTATTTACAAGCCAAGCCTGCGACCGATGTCGGTCAAGTTTTTCAGCAAGCAATCGTGCATAGATAGCAGGATGCCGAACTAGGAACGCTGCACTAAAGCAAGGCGAGAACGCAAGGTGAGGTTCACGCACGCCCATCTCTGTCCCAGCAACACGGGCTGTATAGCCCGATAGAAAATGATACATCGCCTGCTCCCGAGTCAGCCGACTGACCGGTGGAAGTGCACCGGAAGCATCACAGGTGAGAAAAATCACATTTTTGGGATGACCTGCAACACACGGCACTTTGGCGTTGTCGATATAGTCTATGGGATAAGCGGCACGTGTGTTCTCGGTAACGAGACTAGACTCAAAATCAACCTCTCGCGTGGCTTGTTCATAGACCACATTTTCTAGCACCGTTCCAAATCGTATGGCCTGATATATTTCTGGTTCTTCCAACGATGAAAGGTGGATGCACTTGGCGTAGCATCCTCCTTCAATGTTGAAAACTCCATCGTCTCCCCAGCCATGCTCATCGTCACCAATCAGCCGACGAGCAGGGTCAGTTGAAAGCGTTGTTTTTCCTGTTCCAGATAAACCAAAAAATAAAGCAACGTCGTTACTGCTCTTTCCCTCATTAGCAGCACAATGCATTGAGAGAATCCCTTGAGCGGGGAGCAACCAATGCATCATTGTGAATACGCCTTTTTTCATCTCACCTGCGTATTCGGTTCCCAAGATTACCTGCTCCCGACGTTCTAACGACAAGTCAATACTTGTTCTGCTTGTCATCTGAGCAGTGAACGGATTCGCCGGAAATTGACCTGCGTTGTAAATAACATGATCAGGTGCACCAAATCCTTCCAACTCGTCAAGCGTTGGACGAATGAGGAGGTTCTGCATGAAGAGCGCATGATAGGCACGAGCACAAAAAACTCTTATCTTCAGTCGGCTCGCTGGCTCCCAGCCCGCAAATCCATCGCACACATATATCTGGTCACGAGTGTTGAGGTAATCGATGGCTCTTTGTCGATTTCGAAGAAATGTTTGTTCATCAATAGGATGATTCACACTCCCCCACCAAACCTCTTTTTCAGACTTCGGGTGTCGAACCAGGTGCTTGTCAGCAGGACTCCGGCCTGTCTTTGCTCCAGAGCGAATTGCTATCGCACCACTCGACATAATGCCCGCATGCTCTCGAGACACCGCATCTTCGTATAGACGTGCCGGTGAGGCATTACGAACTACAATGGGCACTGATATTTCATGGGGAGACAGGTCGACGTGGACTGGCATCAGGCTGTTCTCCCAAAGATTGCAATGGTTTATCGCTCTTGATTGATGCAAAAAATGCATATGACAGTGAACCAATAAGAATGAGCGTTCCCAAAGGAATAAAAAACGCTGCCCAAGGACTGGAGCGAACCCGAATCCCAAGAAGTTTCTCTCGAAGTTGGCTACACAGCTCAGACCATGCAATAAGACCTGCACGTTCCCCATTTGCAACGATGCTTATGGTTCGCCAAGGCCCCTGACACTCCATTCGAACTTCCAGTTGCTTTGTGGGTAAAGCTGCTGTGCTTCCAGCCCAACGAGCTGTCGTATCTAAATCTGCAACCACATCCGCTAGCAGAGGACGCAATTGTTCTGCTGAAATGTTGTATATCACAAGCCTTGGGCGAGAAAGCAGTGTCATGAGCGAAACAACCAACACACATAAAACGACTAAAAGAATCACTGTCCACGGAGCCCGCCCCATGACTGGCTGCAAAAGTGCTAATGGACCGACTGCCATGAATCCTGCGACAGCAACACCTAATAATGTCCAGTCAAGCGAGCCACTTATTGCCAAAGGCTTCTTGCGCAGATGGGCTACTCCAACTACTAAGAAATACAGCCCAAGCGGCAAAAAAGCAGTCCACAACGGCAAACTATCAAGATATGGAATCACGCCTTCACAGCCATCCAGCTAAGAAAAAACAACCACGATATTTCTACCAACCCAACTACAATCAAGATGGAACGCTGAGTGCTGATTGAGATGTGTCCTGCGTCTGTTTGAACAGTCATACCCGTTACCTATTTCGTATCAGGAGCAACAAATTCAAGGTCACGAGAAAAAGCCTCCTGAAAGTCATAGACTCCATGAAAGTCTTCTCGTTTATCATTGCGAGTCTTTCGCATCTGGCCGATATCGATCATATTAAACACAAGTTCACCAAAATCATTTGTTGATCTCAGCCCCCATGTGGCCAATACTGTACACGCAAGAAAGCCATATTGTTGAAGCGCGTACTGACGGGCTGCCTCACATAACTCCTGACCAGTAAGGTGCCGTTCAGGACGACGACGATCCAAGTTCGAGTGAGCACCAGAAGAACCAGGGCTACGTTTCTCTCCACCTGTCTTTACATCGTCCTCGGGAGGCTCTACTCCCATACCCAATGAGTCTTGCGCGAATGACAAAGATTCTAGGATGAATATGTATGCCTCTAAGGGATAACGTTGATCTTTTTGCAACAACTCAGCAAGCGGATGTGAAGAATCAATAATTGGCATCTCAACCTCTCTCTTAAAGGATACTCTCAGTATACCTTTTTCTGAGAACGAAATGGCATCGATGCTCAAAGGAGGCTATTTGAACGTCCTTACACTCTGTCTTTGCAGGAAAAGGTCTCGTTCAATTCGCAGAATGATCTTCTACAATATATTTGTAACCAAGTGGCGTCATTGGCCTTGAAAAGTCACGAATGAGGTCGAGCCCACGATCGATCAGACTTGTCTTTGGATCAAATTGATAAACATCTCGATCCTGACCTCCGGGTTTGTAGATTTGAATAGCAAAAGGCATCAAGTCTTGAGCCTGAAGAATCAACTCTACCTTTGAGAAGTTGGCAGCGTCAGCCTGAAATCGGGGCAATGCTTCGAGCCACACCTGATCGCTGACCGTTCTTGGTGTGATGATCCTCATGGCATAGCGCCTTTTCAATGTTGATGCTTTTGCACCGAACACAAAGGGAAGTGGCCCTTCACTAATCGCCTTACCCTGCATTTCTGGTGGCAGTTTTGTTTCTCTCAGTTGCCTTTCTGAATGTCGAAATTCATAAATACTCAAGCCGTTGCACACCCAGTGTTCTGCAGAGTCACCAGACTGAACTTGATAACGACGAGCCTCTGGATTCCATTGCTTTGACTGCTTTACTCGAAAGAGGCCTTTGTCCGGAGCAGCATACTTGATCTCTCCACTTTTTTCTGCGAACGCCAACTGCTCCCCATCTCCTGCCGAAGGGCTCCAAGCATTATATTCCCATTTGTGAAAACTACATGACCACGTTTTTACTGCTTCATTACGACGTTCCCAAGCAATTAATAACCGATCCAAAGCCTGCTGTTCCTGAGGATTGAGCTGAGGAGATGCACTTGCATTTTGCTGCAATTGGACGGCCTCTTGTGCAAACACCTGAGAACCAACACAAATGAGACTGCAAACCAACACCACGCGTTTACTAAGGGATTGAGATAATGGCACGAAAGCCTCTCCTCCTGAACTACTCATTCACAACAAAATCCGTCATGATCACCACAGATAATTCGGACTTTAGCAATCATTGACGTTGGGTGCGAGGCCGTTTGGTTTTCATCAAAAACGACTAAAAATGGGTCAAAAACATGTTTTTCTTACTCCTTAGTGACTTGTAGTTTGATGTCTATTCTCCTTGAGCACGTTGACCATGCGATTGTTGTTGCGCTTCCTTTGGAAGCACGACCTTTGAGGCAAAAACTGACGGATCCTTTACATCTTCGAACAGATCAACAACGGATTACTCTTGGAACATTCGGAACACAACGTATCGCCTTAATAGAAGCCGGTGTCGGACAAACTGCAGCACAGCAAGCCACAAGAATAGTGATTGATGGCCACCACCCAAAAAACATCATAGCGGCTGGCATCTGCGGTGGTCTCTCCCCACAACTTTCTCACAATGCCATTGTCATTCCTCAAGAAATAGGAAAAAAAAATAACACCTCTTTTCAAACCGTTCCCACTATGACAGAGGCCTCTCATCACAAAAAGCCAGTTGAGGGGCTTCTGATTACGGAAGATTCTGTAGCCTGTACGATCGAAGAAAAAGAAGTCCTCAATGCCACAACCGGTGCCATTGCCGTAGACATGGAATCATGGTGGATTGCCCAAGAAGCTATTCACGCAGGCATTCCATGGAGTGTGATCCGTACGGTGAGTGATGTGGCCTCCGAAACAATTTCCTCTGATGTGGCTGCTTTAGCTTCAATCAAGACTACGTCTCGACAGGCCGGCACTGCTTTACGTATGGCGTGGAAAAGGCCATCTATTCTGGTTGAGCTTGCTGAATTGAGAGAAAATGCTCACCAAGCGGCATCGGCTTTGGCTGCTTATCTCTTTGATGTTCTCAAAGATGATACAGGCTGA
>CAXFJI010000137.1:0-6884 GCA_964003275.1 uncultured Planctomycetaceae bacterium | reverse complement strand
TGTAAAGTGGTTTGCATATTGTTTTGGGGCAATGACTGCGGCGTTGGCAGGCCTGTTCTATGTGGCAAATGAGTCGGCTGCGTCTCCGACAAATCAGGCCCGTGGTCATGAGTTGAACGCAATAGCGGCAGCAGTGGTTGGCGGATGTTCTCTTGCTGGGGGTGCGGGTTCTGTTCCCGGCACGGTCCTTGGAACAATCTTCATGCGCGTGGTCATTGATGCAATTTCGAAAATTATCAAGACGGGGGCTGATGTGTATGAAGGTATGATTGTTGGTGTCGTGGTTGTTATAGCAGTCACGTTTGCGCAACTTGGACGCATGGCGCGTGGGGGACAGAAGCTCCTTCCAGGAGGTCTTGGGCTCTGTGTCATTCCTACACTCGCGTTGCTTGGGGGGAGTGTCGTTGCGATGACATCAAGTATTCGTGCCGGGTTTGCAGTAGGTATCACAGCACTAGTGCTGCTTGGATTGCTAAGGTTTTGGGAATACCAGCGATCGGTGCAGGCCTGACACACGCATGACAAATGGATGCATCAAATGAGTCTCTCTCACTCAGCTGCGGTTGTCATGCGAGGCATTACCAAACGCTTCCCTGGGGTGGTTGCACTTGATGATGTGTCCCTCACCGTTGCACGAGGTGAGATACACGCTATTTGCGGAGAAAATGGTGCAGGGAAAAGTACATTGATGAAGATCTTATCAGGTGTGTATCAGCCTGACGAAGGTGTTCTTGAAATCGATGGCGACCCCAAGCACTTTGTGACTACAAGAGAAGCAGAAGACGCGGGTGTTGCTATCATTCATCAGGAACTCAATCTTGTTGAGGAACTGAACGTTGCTGCAAATATTTATCTTGGTCGAGAGCGGCAAACAGCGTTAGGTGTGCTTGATGACAAAGCAATGGTGCTGGAATCAAAAAAGCTCCTTGAGTTACTGGAATGTTCAGTATCACCGTTGGCAATAGCTGGAAGTCTTCGTGTGGGTGATCAACAACTCGTTGAAATAGCCAAAGCGCTATCACTAGAAGCCTCAATCGTTGTTATGGATGAGCCAACAAGTGCGCTAACAGAGGCAGAATCTGCTCGCCTTGAGCGAACGATTTATCGTTTGCGAGAACGAGGTACAACAATTTTGTACATCTCCCACAAAATGGATGAGGTTTTTCGAATTGCAGATAGAATTACAGTGTTGCGAGATGGGCAACATATTCGCACGACCAATCGAAGCGATACTTCTCCGGAAGAAGTTACAGGCTGGATGGTCGGTCGTGAGATTGCTGGGCATGAATTTCATCATCATCGTGAGCGCGGAAATGTGTTGCTCACAGTGAGAAAACTCACCCTTCCTTGGCCGGAACATCCTCGCGGTTATCGGCTAAAGGATATCTCATTGGATTTGCATGCAGGAGAAATCCTAGGTGTTGCTGGCCTGATGGGGGCTGGCAGAACGGAGTTGCTTGAGACTCTTTTCGGTGCTGGTGAACCAACATGGACAGGTCAAATTAGCCTCAATGGTCATTCAATACGTTTTTGTCATCCTCGAGAGGCCTGTGCTGCTGGTATTGGCATGGTCACCGAAGATCGAAAGCGGCTGGGACTCTTCTCCGATCTTGATGTTGCTGCAAATATCAGTCTTTGTAGCCTACGTCAGACGACACAATGGGGCTTGGTGCGTCGTTCGAAAGAAGAATCACTCGTCACTGAGTCAGTGTCAGCAACAGGAGTAAAGACACCGAGCATTCATGCTGCCATCACTGGCCTTTCAGGAGGAAATCAACAAAAGTGCATCATTGGAAGATGGTTGCTCACAAAGCCACGAGTTCTGCTTTTGGATGATCCAACTCGTGGCATTGATGTTGGAGCCAAAGCAGAGCTTTACTCGCTCATTGATCAGCTTTGTCGAGAAGGTCTTGCTGTCATTCTTACATCGAGTGAACTTCCTGAATTGCTCACGCTTTCAGATCGAATTATTGTTTTGGCTGAAGGGCGGCTTACCGCCGAGTTGTCTCGTTCACAGGCTACAGAACAGAGAATTGTTGAGGCTGCAACGGCCTGAGTGATCCATCTGAAGTAGTGATGATGCAGTTTTTGCTATGTGCCAAGGTAGCGTGAAACAATAGACCTTGCTTTGGCCTCCTCACGAGTTCCTAAAACAATCGCTCGACCATCTGGAAATATTGATACGTGCAAATCAGGTTGAATTTCCAATCGAACGAGCCACGCATTCGCCGTGACTGGGCCGATAGTTGCCAGTCGTTTGGCGAGTGATTCAAGTTCAATGGGGCGACTACCGTCCGGTGGTGACACTTGCACTGCGTCTCGCCCGCACAGTACGGTTGCTTTCCCCCCAATGCGTTTTTCAAGCCAAGGAAAGTCGTGTTCTCGACAGGTTGGGCAACCAACTGCGGCAAGTGGACTAAGGTCAACCGTTCGGCAGAGGCCCTCCCAAAGGTCACAAACAAACATTTCCTTACCAACATTTTGGGCTCCGGTGAGGAGCTTAATTGTTTCATTCGCTTGAATGGCACCGACAACATAAGCTGCTGGTCCGATAATACCGGCAGTTTCACAAGTTGGCATGGAGCCTGAGGGTGGTGGTTCAGGAATCAGACAACGCAGACATGCTGTGGTGCCAGGTTGGATTGCTAAAACCCTGCCCTCAGCAGCAATCGCGCCACCATAGACCCAATTCTTTTGTTCTCGGCAACAGAACTCATTAATAAGAAATCGAGCTTCAAAATTATCTGTTCCATCCACAATGCAGTCTGCATTGCTCAAAAGGTTATCTGCGTTGTCAGCTGTCAGGTCAGCGACGGTCTCTTCGATTGTAATCTCACTATTAATACGGCTCAGGTGGTGTTTTGCTGCCGCTGCTTTTGGTAGCCCTTTTTGTATGTCTTGTTCATCAAACAAAACCTGACGAGGAAGATTACTTAGTTCGGGAATGTCACGATCGATAAGCCGAATAGCACCTATTCCTGCACGAGCTAATGCCATAGCAGTCATGCTCCCAAGTGCCCCACAGCCAACAATTGTCACTCGACTCTGCGAAAGTTTGTTCTGCCCTGAGGTGCCAAGGGAATGAAAACGCGTCTGACGGGAATATCGGTCTTCGTTATAGCTCATTAACGTTAATATATGCGTGAGTTAAGAAATCAAAGGCTCATAACGGTCAAAAGCCAAGGCATTAGCTGCAGTCTGTAAGTGTATCTCAGTTTGGCGTACATGTGTGCTCAAGAAATACACATATTTGAACGCACGTGATTCAAGTTGATGAGATGATGTGACTTGAATGAGGAAACGTTACCGCAATAACCAAGCCAGCAGACCTTTTTGAACATGCATGCGATTTGCTGCCTGCTCAACTACAACACTTTGTGGGCCGTCAATAACTTCATCTGTCACCTCTTCGCCACGACGAGCAGGAAGACAGTGCATGAACAATGCATCCGGGCAATGCTTCATCAAGGCAGCATTTACCTGAAATTGTTCAAAATCTTTCTTGCGACGCTCTCGTTCTTTCTCCTGTCCCATGCTTGCCCACACGTCGGTGTAAACAACGGATGAACCTTTCACGGCGGCGACAGGGTCCGTTGTTTGAACAATATCTACCGCTTGCGGCACGAATGAATTGATAAAATCACAAAACGTTTTCTCAAATTGATATCCCTGTGGAGCAGCCAGTACAAATTTTATTCCAAGAAGACAGCACATCGCAGCAAGTGATTTTGCCACGTTATTGCCATCTCCAACAAATGTAAGTGTACGTCCGCGTACGTCGTCCGCATGACACTTGAGGGTGTAAATGTCGGTCAGGGCCTGACATGGATGGCAATAATCAGAAAGTCCATTTATGACTGGCACGCTTGACGAGGCAGCCAACTGAACAATCGAAGAATGGGCTCGAGAACGGCAGACGATACAATCCACATATTCGGATAGTACCTTGCCAAAATCCGTCATGCTTTCACGGTCCGAAGCGAATCCTGTATCTTCCCCAAGGAAAAGGCTTGCACCGCCAAGGTGTACCATTGCAGACTGAAAACTCACTCTGGTTCTCAAACTTTGTTTTTCAAATACCAGTGCGAGGACTCTGCCAGGAAGCAAGGCGTCACGACGTCCTTGCTCAAATGCTTCTTTCAGATCCGAGGTTTGTGAAAAAATAGACTCGATGTCAGTTGCAGAAAGGTCTTCTGGATTAATAATATGACGCATGAGCAGATGCTCCCGGCTAAAGAGAGAAAAGAAAATCTAATACCGTGACGCAACTTCAGTAATCGCATCCCTCAGACGGTTGCAGCCATCACGTGCTTCGTCTGGGCTGAGTGTCATGGCTGGCAAGAGACGAATGACTCGTCCTTGGGTGCAGTTCACGAGAAGTTTTCTTTCCATGCACGCTTGTACTACTGCAGTGCCATCGATCGAAAGTTCTATGCCGATCATCATTCCCAAGACTCGTACACTCACAATAACATCGCACGCGTCCTTCAGGTGAGATAATTGTTCCTGAAAGATTTTTGCAATAGTCTCAACATGAGAAAGTAAATTATCTTTTTCGATCATTTCAATAGCCGCAATACCAGCTACTGCCGCCAGTGGATTGCCACCAAACGTAGCAGCATGCATGCCTGGCCGAAGATACTTTGCAAGATCAACAGATGTCAGCATTGCCCCGCCAGAGACTCCAGCGCAGAGACTTTTGGCAAGAGTCATAACGTCCGGAGTGACACCGAAGTGTTGGTAACCAAACCATTTGCCGGTTCGGCCACATCCGCACTGTACTTCATCAAATACCAAAAGGAGATCTCGCTCATCAGCAATACGTCTAAGTCCCTGGAGAAAACCGTCTGGTGCGGGAACAACACCTCCCTCACCAAGAATGGGTTCCACCATAATCCCACCAGTATGTTCATCAATCAGTTGCTCAACAGCATCAAGATCACCATGCGGGGCATACTGAAAACCAGCAACCATTGGCCCTAGCCCTTCGTGGTATTGCGGCTGGGCCGTCGCTGACACACTTCCCATTGTTCGACCATGAAATCCACCAGTGAATGTAATAATCTTGTAGCGTTTTCCTTCTGAACGTAGGCGCACAAGCTTTATTGCCGCTTCATTTGCCTCTGTTCCAGAATTACAAAAGAAAGCCTGCCCTCCAAACGATCTTTCTGAGAGCATCTTGGCCCAGATTCCTTGGGGCTCGATATACCATGTGTTCGGGACATGAATGAGTTTCGCAACTTGTTCCTGAACTGCTTGGACCACATGTTCCGGACAGTGCCCAAGCAGATTGCAGCCCCAGCCGGGGAATAAATCCAGATACTCACCACCTTCTGCATCCCATACTTTGGAGCCAGAACCACGAACAAGACAAACGGGATACCGGCGATAATTTGGAACGACATACCGATTGAATGTATCGATTATTGAACGGGTTGCTTCGCCATTGGTGGAATGAGTCACATCAATTGTGGACACTGTTTCAACCTCTTCAAAAAGTAATAGTTATTGTGAGGATGCAGTAGCAACTGCCCCATTCGAAGCCAGTGATAGAGCATCGTCACGAACTAATTCTGTGCCAACTCCACGCGTAGTATAAATCTCCAGAAGGAGTGAATGGCGAAGTCGGCCATCAATAATGTGAATTTTCTTGACGCCTTGATCAAGTGTTTGTAGACACCCCTCAATTTTAGGAATCATACCAGCTGAAATGATTCCGTCCGAGATCAATTGCCGAGCATCGCTTGCAGAAAGAGAGTGAATAAGACTTTCTGGATCCTCAAGCTTTCGAAGCACCCCAGGAATATCCGAAAGAATAACCAGTTTTTCTGCGCCCAGTGCTGCAGCAACTGCTGTTGCAGCCGTGTCAGCATTGACATTTAACTTTTCTTCATCTGGCCCCATCGCCATAGAAGGAATTACCGGCACCTGCCCCGCGTACGTCAAATTATCTATGGTGAGACGATCAACATGACTGACTTCTCCAACAAAACCAAGATCGATGACGTTACCATCCGGGTCTGTCAGCGTGAGTTTGTCGCCAAAGAGCACATTTGTAGAAAGAAAATTGAGCGACATTGCTCGACCACCAAACTCTTCTATCTTGTCAACCAAATCATGATTTACTTCTTGGGCGAGAACCTGTTCAACAATTTCCAATGTCTTCGAGTCTGTGTAGCGTCGCCCCTGTACAAACCTAGCCTGAATGCCTGCGGCATCCATGGCTCTGCTAATAGCTTTTCCTCCTCCATGAACAACAACTACTCGCATGCCGAGGGTGGACATGAATACGATATCGAGAAGGAGATGACGTAAAGAATCAGGGTGTTCGACAACACTTCCGCCAAGTTTGATGACGGTCGTTGTATCACGAAATTTACGAATCCAACCCAGTGCCTCGATGAGTGTGTCGGCTTTGAGGATCGCCTGTTCCTGAGCAGTACTGATAGCGGGTGTGGACACGATGGAAATAGATCCTGCAGTGGAGGAAACCTGTAATTATAGCTCGCAAAACCTCATCGAAAACCATAAAAAACCGACTCTGAACGGTGTTTGGTGGGATTGTTACAAAAAAATGGCCGCAGGAGGTGCGAAGGAAACTCTCATGAAGAGTTCGAGTCGTGGGCAGTATCGGTTAAATGCATGAGATCATTGTTCTGCCAAGCCAGCGCCCATGCGCTCACCATACAGAATTCTGTTTGAACGTGTGTAGCATGAATCGATCAGCTGGACACCAGGATTGGAGGTTCAGAATGAAAAAGTGAGTGTTCTTTTACAAACAGCACCAATTGCGTATGCCATTATTTGATGTGATTCGTGGGAATCTCGAGTGATACGTGCATTGTAACGGAGGAAGTATTGGATCGCTGAACTGTCTAATAAGG
>CAXFJI010000136.1:0-6909 GCA_964003275.1 uncultured Planctomycetaceae bacterium | reverse complement strand
AATTTCTTCGAAAACACTTTTCTTAGAATCAAGCGCATCTCGACTTTGATCGACATAACCAATATCAACAGTTGATCCAACGATCACCTCACCAGTATCAGCCTTTTCAAGCCCAACAAGCATTCGAAAAAGGGTGGTCTTTCCTGCTCCGTTAGGACCGATAATGCCAACGATACCACCCGGAGGTAACCGAAATGATAAGTTTTCAAAAAGCAATTTGTCTCCAAAGGCTTTTGAAATATTTTTTACATCGATAACCTGTTCACCAAGGGACCGACTTGCTGGGATGAAAATCTCAACATCCTGATCTCGGGCAGCTGCCTGCTCTGCAGCCAATTTCTCATATGCAGCAACTCGTGCTTTGCTCTTGGCCTGCCTTGCCTTGGGAGACATTCGAATCCACTCTATTTCCTTATCAAGCGTTTTCTGACGGGCAGAGGCCTGTTTCTCTTCAAGTTCAAGGCGTGATTTCTTCTGCTCCAACCAAGACGAATAATTGCCTTCAAAAGGAATGCCTCTTCCATGGTCTACCTCGAGAATCCATTTGGCGACATTATCCAAAAAGTACCGGTCGTGTGTCACAGCAACGACTGTTCCCGCATATTCAGCAAGGTGACGCTCCAGCCAATGTACACTCTCGGCATCGAGATGATTCGTTGGCTCATCAAGCAATAAGAGATCAGGTTTTTCAAGTAGAAGACGACAGAGGGCAACACGACGACGTTCACCTCCCGAAAGATTCTCCACACCCCAATCAGCTGGAGGAAGATTCATCGCGTCCATCGCGATTTCCACCTGCCGGTCGAGATCCCAAAGATTTTTTGCATCAATCTCATCTTGCACACGTGATTGTTCCGCTAGCAACTTCTCCATGTCATCATCAGATAGTGGTTCGGCAAACTTAGCATTGATCTCCTCATAACGCCGAAGCACATTTCGAGAATGCTCAACGCCATCCATGACGTTTTCAAAAACTGTCTTGTCAGGATCAAGCTGAGGCTCCTGCTCGAGGTATCCTGCTTTGTACCCCTCTGCAAGTCTGGCTTCACCCTCAAATTCCGAGTCAATGCCAGCCATAATCTTCATCAGCGTGCTTTTGCCGGCACCATTTCGTCCCAGCAGTCCGATCTTGGCTCCTGGGTAAAAGGCAAGGTTGATGTTTTTTAGCAACTCGCGTTGGCCAAATTTTTTATTGAGATCGATTATTTGATAGATAAAAGCAGGCCCCATCTCGGATATTACACTCCCTGTCAAAAACACATTATTGGAAACAGTGATGAACCACTGTTGAAACAAACACCACGCCTGTGACCAAGATCGCCTTCCAAGTCGCACGCAACAACACCTCGTTGCAGCACATGCCTGCTTGGTCTACGATTCAGCCCGTACCTTTTAGTATACAGGAGTGACCCCTTATGGCGTCCTATGTTCATCCCGAAGTTCTCGTTTCTACTGAGTGGGTAGCTGAACATCTCAACGACCCGAACGTGAGAATCGTGGAATCAGATGAAGATCGTGCTTTGTACGTTCAGGGACACGTACCAGGAGCCGTTGAAATTGACTGGATAACGGACCTGCAGGACCCTATTTGTCGTGATTACATCGATAAATCAACATTTGAAAAACTCTGCGCTGAACGGGGAATTTCAAACAAAACAACGGTTGTTTTCTACGGAGATAAGAATAACTGGTGGGCCTGCTATGCCTTTTGGGTCTTCAAACTGTACGGCCATTCTGACTGCCGTATCATGGATGGAGGACGCAAGAAGTGGGAACGTGATGGCCGATCGTGGTCAACTGATATCACCACATACCCGAAAGCCTCATACTCTGCTCAAGAACAAGACTCTTCTATTCGTGCTCTGAGAGATGACGTGCTAGCCCATCAGCAAAATGGCAATCAAATGCTTGATGTCCGGAGCCCAGAAGAATACTGTGGCGATCGCATGCACATGCCAGACTATCCAAATGAGGGGGCTGTTCGCGGCGGCCATATTCCAGGAGCACACAACGTGCCATGGCCCATGAACTGTCATGACGACGGCACCTTTAAGAATGCCGATGATTTGGGCTCTCTCTACCTTTCCCAACTGGATTTCAAAAAAGAGTCTCCTACTATCGCTTACTGCCGAATTGGTGAACGATCGAGTCTGACATGGTTTGTTCTAAAGTATCTACTCGGATTTAGTGATGTAAAGAATTATGACGGCTCTTGGCTTGAATGGGGAAACTGCGTTCGAGTGCCAGTAGTCAAGGGAGCCGACCCTCACGGAGTTGACTCTGTTTCTCACTCATCACATTCTGGCTCTTCGGCCTAACGCCTCAACAGGCTTTGCTTTCATGACCAGCGTTAAAGATCGACTCGATATCATCGTCGAAGATTTTATTGATCTTGATAGCCGAGAAAAGTTACAACTTCTCGTCGACTTCGCAAATGATCTTCCGCCTCTTCCGGAAGAATATGCTCAACAGAAAGCAAAGAATATTGGCCGTGTCCACGAATGCCAAACTCCGGTATTTCTTTGGATGGAGGCTGATAACGGAAGCGCACGACTCGTCGCTGAAGTTGCAGAAGAGGCTCCGACAGTGAAGGGCTTCGTTGCTATTTTGGCTGAGGTCATCAAGGGGCAACCAGTCGCTGATGTATCGGCAATCTCAGAAGATGTTCTTGATAAAATGGGTCTTGCGGATGTGCTTGGCATGCTTCGAGCCAGAGGGCTTGGGGCAATCCTCACTCGCGTTAAGCGTGGGTTTGCTGAACTACCGACAACGTGAGATATCTCGATTTTTTGGAAGTGTATTGGGAAGGATAATAACCTATGACGATGCGAATCGTTGCAGGAGTCGATCTGGGCGGAACAGCTGTTAATTACACATTTCTTGATGAGAGCGGTCAGTTTCTCATCAAGGAACTTTTTGAGCATCCCGCTCGAAGTATCGACGGACCTGAAGTCTGTATCAATCAAATTATCCAAGGGCTTGGTCTTGCTGCTGATCACGCAGGGGCTCAACTTACGGATGTTGTTGCTGTCGGTCTCGATACCCCCGGCCCAGCAAGTGCAAATGGTGTCTTGAGTTCCAAAGGATCAACAAATTTTGTCCACTCGAACTGGGCTGGTTTTGATATTCGGGAAGCACTTGAACACCAGCTCGATACCCCTGTCGTATACCTCAATGATGGGAATGCTGCCGCTTCATGGGGACACGTTTCACTTTTTGGATCACAAAGTCATGCCACAAGCATCTCTGCCATTATTGGTACTGGACTTGGTGGAGGTGTTATTACTTCGGGTGATGTCGTTGTTGGGCGCCATGGCTTTGGAGGTGAACTTGGACATGTAACGATCCCATTTCATCATATTGAAGGCATCGATGGACTAGAACCCCGGTGTAACTGTGGACGGGTTGGTTGTCTCGAATCGCTCTGCTCACTCACCGCTATTCGAAAAAATCTTCTTCCATTCTTCCTGAAACAGCATGCAGATCATCCCCTCGCAAAGGAAGAAATAGGCACGGCTGCAAAACAGGTTCGTGGCCTGGCAGAAAACGGAGACACTCTTTGTAAAGAAATATTCCGAGTACAGGCGCATGCACTTGGACTGTTCTTTGATGAAATGATAAACGTTTTTGATCCTGATGCACTCATTGTTGGAGGTGGGGCAATTGAGACAACCAATGATTTTCGTGATTGGTTTATTGATCAAATCCGCTTAGGAATGCCTCCGCAAAGGGACGAACAGAAAAGTATCCCGATCCACGTCATTCCTAATGGAGATACTGCCGGAGCGCGAGGCGCTGCCCTTGAGGCCGCTAAATTAGTTCGCTCCAAGGAACACTCGGTCAGGCAACCTGATCAAGAATAGGCAATGTTGGCATTGCCCCTTGTTGTTTTGGTGATGACTCAGAACCAAAAACGACATCAGAACCCTGAGGAGCCACCCCAGATGGGGTTCTTCGCGGTGGACCAAACAAGGTCAGCCAGGCAGTTGCAACTAAACCTCGCACAGAGCCAAATGTAGCTTCTACAGCCGCTGGTTCGTACCCACAATGAACCATACAGTCCTGGCACTTTGCATTACCACTCTTGCGTCCATACGCCTCCCAGTCTGTATCGTCAATCAACTCACGAAACGACTGCACGTAGCCTTCATCCAGAAGGTAACACGGACGCTGCCAGCCGAACAGATTATATGTGGGCGTACCCCATGGGTGGCATTCTAACTGCCAAGCGCCCTTGAGAAATTCAAGAAAAACGGGTGATTGATTAAATTGCCAACGCGAGGGCGCCTGCTCAAGTATCCTCCGAAAGAGTGACTGGCTCCGCTCACGTTGCAGAAAATGGTCTTGATCAGGTGCTTTGGAATAGGAATACCCTGGCGAAACCATCATCCCCTCGACACCAAGTGCCATGACCTCATCAAAGAATGCACGATAGCGATCAGAATCAGCATCTGTAAAAAGAGTTGAGTTAGTCGTCACCCGAAATCCCGCAGACAGAGCAGCCCGAATTGCCGAGATCGCAGTATCGTAGACTCCATCTCGACACACAGCATGGTCATGCTCTTCGCGAGGGCCATCAAGGTGAACAGAAAAGGCCAAATACGGCGAAGGAGAGAACCGCGAAAGCATTTTTTCAAGCTTAATCGCATTGGTACACAGGTAGAGATATTTTTTCCGAGAGACAATGCCCTCAACGATTTCAGCAATCTGAGGATGAAGAAGAGGCTCACCGCCAGGTATTGAAACAATCGGCGCACCACACTCTTCAACCGCCGCAAAACACTGCTGCGGAGTCAGATGGGATCGCAACACGTCGGCAGGATGCTGGATTTTTCCACAACCACCACATGCAAGATTGCAGCGAAATAGCGGTTCAAGCATAAGCACAAGCGGATATCTCTTATTGCCACGAAGTTTCTGCACAGCAACGTGCTTTAGAACCGCCAACATTTGTCCAACCGGCACACTCATGCGACCATCCCCCGAGTCAAGGCATCACATCGAAACACATCTTGCTCGGCCTGACACCACCGTGCCATAGCCATAAGCGGAAAGTACACACGATAGAAGTGATACCGCAGATAGAAAACTTTTGGGAAACCCGTTCCCGTGAACTCCAATTCCTGCCAATCACCATCAGGAAGCTGGTGATCGATGAGCCAACGAACGCCTCTCGCAGCAGCTCCTTCGACTTCCTTCCCTGACACAAGGCCCGCAATAGCCCAGGCAGTCTGAGACGGAGTCGCTACACCGACACCTGCAAGAGCAGGATCCGCATAGCTTTCAGGCGACTCGCCCCAACTTCCATCCGAATGCTGCCGAGAGGCAAGCCACGATAGAGCACGTTGCACAATCGGATCTTCCTCAGAAACACCAACGGCCCTTAATCCCTCAAGCACTTGCCACGTTCCATAGATGTAGTTTACTCCCCATCGACCAAACCAACCTCCGTTTTGCTCTTGGCAACTACGAAGATACTCTATGCCACTCGCGACAACCTGATTGTCACTTTGGTACCCAAGCCTCCCCATTGCCTCCAAAACTCGACCTGTGATATCAGGCGTACTCGGGTCAATCATGGCGTTGTGGTCTGCAAAAGGCACCCTGCAAAGTAATTCAAGATTATTGTCACGATCAAATGCCGCCCAGCCTCCGTCAGAATTCTGCATGGCGCACAACCAATCGAAAGCTCGCCTCGCCGAAACATCAACACGGCGCAATCGATCAACTGCAGACGGATCATCAGGAAACTGATCCGCTTGCCCAATCATGGAACGGCGCCACTCAGCAAACGCAATAAGGACCATGGCCGTATCATCAACGTCGGGGTAGAAACGATTGGCATATTGAAAGCACCACCCTGAAGCCTCTCGTGGCCTGAGACACGACGAAAGACCTTCCTGCCAATCGCCGACACCGCAAAGCTCATGATCAAGCAACCAATCTACTGACTTATTAAGCTTCCACCAAAACTCACCACCACCACAAATACCAGCCGCTGCTGCATCAGACAGTGAACGCAAGGTAATAGCGGTATCCCACACTGGCGAGCGACAAGGTTCAACACGACAGCTACCATCTTCCTCCGTTTCGATAAGTCCATGCAGTTGCCGCCAGGACTCTTGGACTTCAGGCGACGTCTCCTCGCACCCCATGGCCCTTAGCGCAACAATACTCCAAATAATAGGAGGGAAGATGGCCCCAAGACCATCACTGCCTTCAAAACGCTCTAACATCCAACGACGACATGCCTGCACAGCACGACTTCGAAGCGGCTGAAAACCAACGGAATCGCAATACTTTATGACACCATCAACACCCCGAAAGAAGTGACCCCAAAAGCCTCCTCCGCCAACTGATGGAGGGTTACCCAATTCCTCGGCATTGAACAACTCCTGCACACCCGCTGAAACAGGAATATTTCGAACAGGCTTGAATGACCACATCAGCGAAAGGGGAACAATCATGGTGCGTGACCACGCTGAAACCTTACTCAAGTTCAGAGGAAACCAGGCAGGCAGCAATACCATCTCTGGCGGCACGGCAGGGCATGCTGAATATGACACTTGACCAAGAAGAGCAAGGTAAAATCGCGTAAAGCTATTGACAGCCCACGGCCCACCGGCACGACGGATCGCCACACGAGCCCGCCTCATCAATGAGGACGAGGCTGGGCACCCCGTCAACTTGAGAGCGAGATACGCCTTCACGCTCGCACTTACATCAACCGGACCACCTGGATATATCGACCATCCCCCAGATGACAGCTGCTCTCGCTGGATCCTGCGGGCACACTTTTTGGCATTGGGATGGTCGAGTTTCCCAGCCCATGCAAGAACAATGATGTATTCGCTTTCAAGAATACAGTCACCTTCAAGCGCTCCCCGCCAATGACCATCCTTCGCCTGC